>CAMYLH010000096.1 GCA_947259065.1 uncultured Desulfobacterales bacterium | reverse complement strand
ACATTTTTAAAAACAGCCACTGTTCCCAGCGATAATATTCAGGTTGACAAGTGGCAAGTTCTCTTTCCCAGTCATAACTGAAACCCAGACGTTTGAGCTGGCTGCGCATGGCATCGATATTGGCGTAAGTCCATTTGGCAGGATGGGTTTTATTGGCAATGGCGGCATTTTCAGCCGGCATACCAAATGCATCCCACCCCATCGGATGGAGAATATTAAACCCCTGCATACGTTTGTATCGGGCGACAACATCACCGATGGTATAATTGCGTACATGTCCCATGTGGATTTTGCCGGACGGGTAGGGAAACATTTCTAGAAGGTAATATTTTGGCTGAGATGAATTTTCAGTTACTTTAAATAAATTCCATGCCTCCCATTGCTTTTGCCATTTGAATTCAATTGTCCCGGGATCGTATCTTTCATCCATTACGTTTCTTTTCCTCTGTTCAAATGTTTAGACAATAATCATCGCATCAGAATGGCCGGGATGCCGCAATCATACGGCCATTCCAAACCTCAGTTCATCGATTCGTAAATTCAATCACAAATTTTCTCGCTCAGGACGAAGCGCTGTATGAGCAATTGGATTGAATTGATCGAGCTATATACGTTACTGTCTTTGCGAATCGGAGCACTCAGCAATTTAACATGTCGGGAACAGGCTAATGGGGTTAACCGCCAAGCATTTCGGCAATCCGGCAGCTGATTCCCATATCATACAAACAACCAATCATAACGTCAACTCATCAAAGTTGCCGAGATGCAAACTTATGTCGCTCATTTGCCATTGATGCCAGCGTTGATCGTATTACCAGCCAAAAAACGATTGACTTGTTTCTAACAATTTAATATTAAAGCAAATTGGGAAATTATGAAATTGTCATCAGCCCGCGCGGAGTGGTTTGTTCAGCCTTTAATTCCTGAATTGATATTACTATTTATACTCCCAGTGCAAGGATAAAAATGTATGAGTATTAAGATTTTAATTAATGCAGTTGACCCTGAAGAATGCAGGGTGGCTACGGTCAAAGATAACAAGCTTGAGCAATTCCATGTAGAAAGCAGCTTGAAAGAAATCACACATGGCAACATTTATAAGGGAATCATTTCACGTGTTGAGCCCAGCCTTCAGGCAGTGTTTGTCGATTATGGTGCGGAAAGACACGGTTTCCTGCAAAAAAATGAAATCCACAGCGATTATTTCCTGGATACCTCTGCCGGAGAACATGCTATCAACAAGCTTGTGAAACGAGGGCAGGAGTTGATGGTGCAGGTTACCAAAGATCCTTTTATGAAAAAAGGGGCCATGTTGACCACTCATATTTCTTTGCCCGGAAGACATATGGTTCTCAGGCCAGGCAATGAAACCGTCGGTATTTCACGCAAAATTGAAAATGAAGATGAACGTCAACGTCTGAAGGATATCGTCGGCAAGCTGAAGCTACCTGAGGATTTTGGCGTTATTGTCCGCACCGCCGCCGTAAATACCAGTAAAACCGCGCTGTCAAAGGATTTAAACTACCTGTTCAGATTGTGGAAAAAAATCAAGGGCAGTGTCATGAAAAACAAGGCCCCTGCCCTGCTCTATAAAGAACGGCACCTCGTGATACGCTCGATAAGGGATTCATTTACTGCCGAGGTGGCTGAAATTCTCATCGATGACAGCTCTCTTTACCATGAAGTAAGGGATTTTATTAAACTGTTTTCGCGCGGAAATGACAAGGTCGTTAAATACTACAAAGGAGCAAAACCGATTTTTTCTAAATTTCAGCTTGAAGATCAGATCGCTTCCATTTTTGAAAGCCGGGTCGGATTGAAATCCGGCGGAACCCTTGTCATTGAACAAACCGAAGCTCTGGTTTCGATAGATGTTAATTCCGGCAAGTCGACCCATGAAAAAAACATTGAACAAACGGCATTTCAAACCGACCAAGAGGCCGCTGAAGAAATTGCGCGACAGCTGCGGTTAAGAGACTTGGGTGGTCTTATTGTGATTGATTTCATCGATATGAGGGAGCCGAAACACCGGGCTGAAGTGGAACGTACGCTAAGAAAACATATCAAGGAAGACAAAGCGCGATCGAAAGTCGGAAAAATTTCACGGTTCGGTTTGCTGGAGATGTCGCGGCAACGAATTCGTCCGTCCATTGAATTCGGAAGCCATATACCGTGTGAATACTGTCAAGGCAAAGGTCTGGTTCCGTCTGCAGAAACATTGGGCATCGGCTTTCTACGAAAACTAAGCCTGGAAACGCTGAAGGAAAAAGCCAATCGGGTAAAAGGAATTGTACCCGCTGATGTGGCGGATTACCTTTTAAATAAAAAACGCCGGGAAATTGTCGACCTTGAGGTGCGACGCGATCTCAGTGTCGAAATCGAAGGCGACCGGTCCTTGATGCCGGGAGAAAGCAAAATCGTTTGTGGTGAATAAAAAAATTCAAGAAAGATTTGACGAAATTGCTCATTTAAAGTATATCAGCGCCATTTTAAAAATTTTCTTTAAATACGTTGTCACTGACAGACAAATGGAATAGAATAAAAATTTAAACACCTAGAAGGAGGATTTATTTTGTTTGATATAGCCTATGCCATGGGTACCGGAGGCGCAGGTGGAGAAGGCGCCGCAGGTTTTTCCGGGTTTATCCCGTTAATTTTGATGTTTGTCATTTTCTACTTTTTACTGATCCGTCCCCAGCAGAAAAAGACCAAAGAACACCGTCAAATGGTCGCCAGTTTAAAGAAAGGTGATCGTATTGTTACCAGCGGCGGTATTCATGGCCGCATCACCGGAATGGATGACGTGACATTAACGGTGGAAATTGCCGACAAAGTTCGCGTAAAAGTTGCCCGCGGCAATGTATCGGCCCTTGCTCAAGCGGCAGCCCAGAGTCAACCGGCGAAAAAATAACAGCTTATATCGATAATTGTCAGCCCCACGCAATTTTGTTAATTGGCGGAATTACTAAACTGTTATTGGGCGTGTTTCGATTCAGCTGCCAGCATCGAAACGATTTGCTTGCATACACAATTTAGCCAATGATCCTTTTAACAAAATATCTGGGGCTTTCCTATGATGGTATCGTACAAAATGGCTTTTGCTAAGTGAAACATAAAAAAGTGTAAAAGGGAAAAGATCATTGAAAAACATTTCTTGGAGAGTGGTTTTGGTTTTTGTCGTGGTGGTCACGGCGATCATTTATATCCTGCCGAGCTTTAAACCTGAGCTCTGGCCTCACAATCAGATCAATCTAGGTCTTGACCTCCAGGGCGGCATGCATCTGGTTCTGGAGGTGGATTCGGAGAAAGCCG
The DNA here is from genome assembly GCA_947259065.1 of uncultured Desulfobacterales bacterium. Classification (GTDB taxonomy): domain Bacteria; phylum Desulfobacterota; class Desulfobacteria; order Desulfobacterales; family JAFDCJ01; genus JAFDCJ01. The sequence continues at coordinate 3,708 of CAMYLH010000096.1, read as the reverse complement.
TAGAAAGCACCACCGAGCGTATTTCCCAGGAAATTCGTGAGCAGCTCAAAAAAGAGCGCGTCCGGCATGTTTCCGTGAATCCAATCGAAGGCTCACGGATATCCGTCGAGGTCAAAAAGGAAGAAAGCATCGATAAACTTAAAACGCTTCTTGATGATGAATTCAGGGACCTGCGAGAGCTTTCCAGAACAGAGGCCGGCGGTAGCTTTTCAATCATAATGGACATACCCGACCGAGATCGCGACCAGATAAAAAAACTGGCGGTCGATCAGGCACTCGAAACGATCCGCAACCGCATCGATCAGTTCGGCGTGGCCGAACCGGATATACGACGCCAGGGTGAGAAACGAATATTAATTCAATTGCCCGGTATCAGCGAGACCCAGCGAGCCAAAGATCTGATCGGCAAAACAGCACTATTGGAGTTCAAACTGGTGGATGACACCAGTTCCGTCGATGCGGCCGTCAAGGGCGCCGTCCCACCGGGGAGGGAACTGCTTTACCGAGTTGAAGAAGACCCGCAAACCCGGCGGACTACCAAGACTCCGTTTCTTCTCAAAAAACGTACCCTGTTAACCGGTGCCTCCCTGACGGATGCACGGGTTGAGATTGACTCCCAGTTCAATGAACCCTATGTTTCCATTAATTTCGATAAAAAGGGGGCGCGGATCTTTGAAAGAATTACCGGCGATAATGTCAATAAACGCCTGGCCATCGTACTGGATAATAGTGTGTATTCCGCCCCGGAAATCCAGGAAAAAATAGCCGGCGGTCAGGCACGGATTACCGGTAGATTTACCGACGAGGAAGCCCGCGATCTGGCTATTGTGCTGCGAGCCGGTGCCCTGCCGGCCCCGGTCAATATCCTTGAGGAACGAACCGTAGGACCTTCTCTGGGAGCCGATTCGATCCGCAAAGGTTTGATATCCATGCTCATCGGCGGGTTACTGGTGATCGTGTTTATGATCATTTATTATAAACTGGCGGGCCTGATCGCTGACTTTGCTCTGTTTCTTAATATATTGCTGATCGCCGCAGGATTAAGCGGATTCGGCGCCACCCTTACCCTGCCTGGAATCGCCGCAATTATTCTGACCATCGGCATGGCAGTGGACGCCAATGTCATTATTTTTGAACGGGTCAGAGAAGAATTGACGCTGGGAAGAACACCGCGAGCGGCCGTCAAGGCCGGCTATGACCGCGCAACCCTGACCATCCTGGACGCCAACGTTACCACCCTGATTGCCGCAGTTGTTCTTTTCCAGTTCGGCACCGGACCCATTAGGGGGTTTGCCGTCGCCTTGAGCTTGGGGGTCGTCGCCAGTATGTTTACCGCCCTAATTGTATCGCGGATGATTTTTGAATATGTTTTGTTGAACCAAAAAGCCAAAACGCTAAGTATCTAAAGTGTAAAACGATCAAAGGGAAAATCAATGCAGTTTATCAAGTCGGACGTTAATATCAATTTAATCGGCCAAAGAAAGATAGCCTTTTTTGTATCGATCGCGATGATTGTGATCAGTATTATTTCTCTAATAATACACGGTGGTCCTAAACAGGGACTCGATTTTGCCGGCGGCACCCTCATTCAGGTAAAGTTTCCTTCGACCATAAAATTAGATGATATAAAAACCGGCCTCCAGTCCATCGGACTCGGTAAGTCCTCGGTCCAATCGTTTGGTGAGCAGGAAACAAACGAGTATCTGATACGCACCGACAGTTCCGTCATGGGCGCCGAAGGTTTCTCATTGGATGTCGAAAAGGCCCTGGCGTCGTCAACCGGCGGCGAGGTCGAAATCCGGCGCATGGAGATGGTCGGCGCCCAGGTAGGAAAGGACTTGAGAGAAAAAGCCTTGTTTGCCATGTTTTACGCCTTGCTGTTTATCACCATTTATATTTCGGGACGGTTTGAGTTAAAATGGATGATAAGCGGGGTGATGGCGGTGGCCCTAATCGGCGCTGTCTATCTCTTCACCCTGTTTAATGTCAGCATCCCCTTTTTGATTGCCGCGGCTTTGATCGTCTCGCTGGTGTTGTTCTGGTTTTTAGAACTCAAATATGCCATGGGTGCTATTGTCGCTCTGATACATGACGTCACCATTACGGTTGGCATTTTTTCTATTCTCGACATCGAATTTACACTGGCGATCATCGCGGCGCTGCTGACCATTATCGGATATTCCTTGAACGACACCATCATCGTCTATGACCGTATTCGCGAAAACCTGAGAAAATACCACAAGAATCCATTGGAGTTCATCTTAAATCGCAGTATCAATGAAACCCTCAGCCGTACCATATTGACCTCGGTCACCACCCTGTTTGTGGTCGTCACGCTGTTTATCCTTGGCGGCGGGATTATCCATGACTTCGCTTTTGCCTTGATCATAGGGGTCGCTGTGGGTACCTATTCGTCCATCTTTGTTGCCAGTCCGATCCTTTTGACCTGGCAGGAACGGCAGCGAAAAAAAAAGAATGGATAATATTCGACCATGGTTTCTTCTTAAAAGTGTACCGGGGGTCGGAAATCTCCTTGGCAAGCGCCTGATCGATATTTTTAAAACACCCCAGAATATATTTCAGGCATCCGCCGAAAAACTTCTCCAGGTAGACGGCGTCACCAAACGCCACGTCAGCGCCATTAAAAACCACAAAATACCCCGGCAGGTAAAAGCTGAACTGGATCGCTTATCCCGTGAAGAATACCGGGTAATAACCCTGACAGATCCGGATTATCCCCGGCTTTTGCACGAAATTCCGGATCCACCACCCTTTCTATATGTATCGGGACAACTGGACAGCTCTGCCTTGAAAATTGCCGTGGTCGGCTCTAGAAATGCAACCAGGTACGGATTGACGACTACCAAAAACCTGTGTGCCGATTTAGCCTCCCTTGGCATAACGATTGTCAGTGGTATGGCTCGGGGCATTGATACCGCCGCCCACCAAGGCGCTATGGCCGGCGGCGGGAAAACCATCGCCGTACTGGGCAGTGGTCTGCAACGTATTTATCCGGCGGAAAACACAAAACTATTTCATCGCATTTCTGAAAATGGCGCAGTTGTGTCGGAATTTTCCTTGTTGACAGAACCCGACGGACATAATTTTCCACTGCGCAATCGGATTATCAGTGGAATGTCTTTAGGAACCGTTGTTGTGGAGGCTACCAAGAAAAGCGGCTCATTGATCACGGCACGGCTGGCAGCCGAGCAAAATCGTGAAGTATTTGCGGTGCCGGGCAGCATCCAATCATTTAAAAGCACCGGCACGCATACACTCATAAAGCAGGGGGCCAAACTTGTCGAACATGCTCAGGACATTGTTGAAGAGTTGACGCCAATACTTGAACACAATAAGTGCTCGACAAACACCTCACCGGATGAAACCGATATTAACCTGGCATCTCTTAATGTTGACGAATCCCAGGTATATAGAGCACTTGAACCCTATCCGGTCCACATTGACAAGCTGGCCAGAAAAATCGCCATGGAACCGGGCAAACTGTCAAGCATCTTGTTAAAATTGGAACTTAACGGCATGATTCAACAATTACCGGGAAAATTATTTATATTATCAGATAAGCCCGGCATGCGTTGACCCCTATTTTGCAACAAGGGTTTAGCACTGCATACCGGCAATGCTCTTATTGGCGCAAACGTTAATCGTGCCCGAATTTGACAACTCTACTGAGGATATTTATCGACTCAG
>CAMYLH010000095.1 GCA_947259065.1 uncultured Desulfobacterales bacterium | reverse complement strand
CTCTGGTTAGACCCCAAGATTACTTGAGGTTGTGTGTCCGGGATAGTCTAGCCACTTCAAGTTTGGAGTTGATGTGCCTGAGTGTCATGTACATCTGGGAACGATAGAAACGACCATAATAGTTGATCCAACCCTGTATCTTGACTCCGAACATCAGTGACAGGTCCTCGATGGACTTGTCACTGCGTTTGGGCATTTGCCAGCTTCTCACTTCCTGCCGGATTGCCTTTCCCGCACTGTTGCTCATCGCCGGGCTGAAGTTGATGAAGAACTTTCCCCGCCTGTTCTTTGATCGCCGGGCACGAAACGTATAGCCCAGAAAGTCAAAGCCCGTTACAGGATAAGTCCCTCTCCTATCTTGATCCTTGCAGTACACAATCTTCGTCTTTACCGGGTGCATCTCCAGGCCGCAATCCTGCAGCCGCTTCTCCAATGCCGCTCTCAGCTGTTCCGCTTGTGCCAGCGTTCGACAATGGGCAAGCCCATCATCAGCATATCGACACCACGGCGAATCGGGATATTCCCGATCCATCCACGCATCGAAGGCATAGTGCATGAACAGATTTGACAGCACTGGACTGATCACACCGCCTTGGGGTACTCCTCTTACACGTGCAACCACACTGCCATCTGACTGCTGTACCGGTGCTGTAATCCAGCGCTCGATATAGAGTAGAAGCCAGGGATTGTCCGTGTGCCGTTTAACCGCCTTCATCAACAGGTGATGATCAATGTTGTCGAACAGTCCACGGATGTCAAACTCCAGAACCCAGTCATAGCGCCAGCAACGCTCTCGCGTGACTGCCAACGCCTGATGGGCTGACTTACCCGGTCTGTAGCCATAGGAGTCGCCGAGAAAATACGGCTCCACCAAGGGCTCAAACGACAATTTGGCCACCGTCTGGGCCACCCTGTCGGAAACAGAGGGAATACCCAGCTTTCTTTCTCCACCGTCCTTTTTCGGTATCGCTACCGTTCGGGTCGGTGGCGGAAAGTAAGACCCTGAAGAAAGCCGATTCCACAGCTTATAAAGGTTCCCCTTCAGTTTGGACTCAAATTGCTCTATCGTTTCACCATCGACACCTTCAGCGCCATCGTTGGCTTTTACCAATTCCCAGGCGCGCATCACTGCGTGCTTGGAAATCTTGAACGGTTTTGTTGTTTCCATAAATTCCTCCCGATCACTTACCGGTCGGCAGCTCAACGCTCTCTCTGCGCAAGATCCGATCTGTGCGGTTGACCTACAAATCCAACTGAGTAACTGACCCCCTTCGCTCCAGCGCCATTACAGCGCCTTCAACACTACTACGGGGCCATCCGCCCCTGTGCCTTGCATTGGTACTCTGGCTCTCGCAGGATCTCTACTTGAGCTTCTCCCTTAACATCAAGGCGACAGGTTCCCACGTTCCACACAAGCGCCTGTACCACGTTCATGCCTTCTTCATGCCGGCCGCCATCTGGGCAGTAAACAGGTGTCCCCCAGACTCATCCCGAGTTAACGACTACCCCTCGGTTTTGACGACATCCCTACGCTTTCGACAAGTCAGCAAAGGTTCACTTACGTTCATCTCCGTGGTACGTACCTGACAGGGTCAAGCCCTGCCTTTTCCACAACGCTCACCACCATGGCTCTTTACCATCGCAGCTTGTGGCGGTTTGAAGCCTCCTCCTGCAAGGCGGCTCCGAGGGGCCAAACCCTCATCACTTGTGCGACACGCACTGACCGATGCTTACGCAGCAGTCAGTGCTCGTGGCACACGATCGTCAGCAAAACGTGTCCACTCCATCACCGCCCAGGACCCACGGACCGTGATCCGTTTCATCCGCTCCAGCATCTTATCCACTTCTGTCAAGTATAAGTTACTGAGCAACGGCGAAACGACACCGCCCTGAGCGACTCCGCGCTTGCCCGATGCCTTGAGCATCAATCTCAGCAAGCCCAGTATGGCATCATCATCAACCCGCTCGGCTACCTTGTCCAACACCAGCGAATGACTCACCGTGTCGAAATAGGCGCGCAAATCCAAGTCAATGACGTACGTCTTACCTTGTGCAATGGCGTTACTGACCCGCTCAATGGCATCATGCGCTGAGCGTTTTGGTCGGTAACCAAACGAGCCCGGTTGAAAATCGGCCTCGAAGATCGGCTCCAGAATGAGCTTTAGCGCACCCTGAACCACCCGGTCACGGATCGTGGGCACGGTCAGCGATAACAACACAAAACTCCAACCCCCTTTCGGAATGGGTGACGATCACCCATCCGTTTCATCCGCTTTGCGGTCAGCGGTTTAAGTTCCTCAAGCTGAGAAATTACCAAGGCCAACCGATCCTGAGCCTCAAGACCTCGGAAGGCGCTCCTTTCTCAGTACCGGCTGATTGGACGGATCGCTCTGATGATCATATCAGCCAAGAAGCCGGCATCCCACCCAGGATTTTATCGGTACTTCATCTAATCAAACTGGTAGATGAGTTGGACAGCTTAACAATCGATCAAACAGGGCTTGACAAATGACCATTTTAGGTGATAATTCGGACCAGTTATATATATGGTCCGATTATGAAAGACCACACCAGCTCCTACCTGCGCAAAAAACGCAAGCGTTTGTTTCAACGCTTAGTCGTCCTCGACACGGCCTTACTCAGAGGCTCGCTCATCGAAACCTACAAACGCTGCGGCAAACCAGGCTGCAAATGCATGACTGGACGGGGGCATGGTCCCAAATACTACCTCTCGGTCAGCTTTCCCGGTCGCAAACCAGAGATGATTTACATCCCTGCCGCGCTAAAGGACAAGGTGCAAGCCTATCTAGACAACCACCACAATATGAAAGCGATCTTGGAGGATATCTTCGAAATCAATCGAGAACTGATTTCACGACGAGATACCTTTTAAATGTCCCCTCTCGCTCAACAGCGCATCACCGTCAATGTCAACGAGTGCGCCATCCTGGTGGCGAATATGGTTTTAGATCTTCTGTCATCACCGCAAACCAGGGAGCGCTGTTATGATCAATCAGAAGATTCAACCCTACCACCTGCAAAAGCCGGCTTACGTTTACCTGCGCCAGTCAACCATGGGCCAAGTCAGACTGCATCAGGAAAGCACCGAGCGCCAATATGCCCTGAGGGAAAAGGCGATTCAACTGGGCTGGGCGCCGGACAACATCCGGGTATTGGATGGGGACTTAGGGCTATCCGGTGCCCAGGCGACCCACCGGGAGGATTTCAAAACGGTGGTCGCCGATGTGTCGATGAACAAAGTCGGGGCGGTCTTTGCCCTAGAGGCCTCGCGCCTTTCTCGCTCCAACGCCGACTGGCATCGGCTCTTGGAGCTGTGCTCGCTCACCGACACGTTGATACTCGACGAAGACGGCTGTTACAATCCGGCAGAGTTCAACGATCAATTGTTGTTGGGATTAAAAGGCACCATGTCTCAAGCCGAACTCCACTTTATCCGCGCCCGCCTCCAAGGCGGCAAACTCAACAAAGCCCGTAAAGGAGAACTGCGGTTTCCATTGCCCGTGGGCTATTGCTGTAACGATCAAAAACAAACGGTGCTTGATCCCAACCAGCAAGTACAAGGCGCCATTCGCTTGCTGTTCGAGAAATTCCGCGAAACTGGCAGTGCTTATGCCGTCGTTCACTATTTCGGACAGCAGAACATTGTGTTTCCAAAACGAGCCTATGGCGAGGCCTGGGCTGGCAAACTGCTTTGGGGACGATTGAGTCACTCACGCGTACTGAGTGTGTTGAAAAATCCCAGCTATACCGGCGCCTATGTCTATGGCCGTTATCGCTCCCAAAAACAACTCTCAGAAGATGGCACCCTGCAGCAAAGTCTGAAGGTCCAATCATTGGATGATTGGCAGGTGTTGATTAAAGATCATTACGATGCCTATATCAGTTGGGAGGACTATCTTAAAAATCAGACCATACTCGAATCCAATTGTACCCATGGCGATCAACGCCTGTGTACGGGTCCCGCCAGAGAGGGCAGCGCCTTATTACAGGGGCTGTTGATCTGCCGCGAATGTGGCCGCAAAATCACGGTACGTTATCTTGGCGATAATGGACGACGCCCATTCTATCAATGCTCGTGGAAAAAGCGTGAAGGCTTGTGCGCTCACGAGTGCTTATCCATTCGCGCCGATGCCATTGAGCCGGCCATCATCGCGCGGGTATTTGAAGTGGTGACACCCGAGCAAGTTGACATCGCTCTGAAAACCCTTGATGAACTCCAAGCCCGTCATCAGCGTATTGAAAAACAATGGCAGATGCGTCTAGCACAGGCCGAGTATGAGTCCCAGTTAGCACAAAGACGCTATGAGGAAGTGGATCCCGCCAACCGGCTTGTTGCCGCTACCCTTGAAAAGCAGTGGAATGAAACGCTCATCAATCTTGAACAAGTTCACCACCAAATCGCTGAAATAAAAAAAGACAATGCGCTTCAGCTTGCCGTAGAAAGTAAGGATCGCTTGATGAAACTTTGCAGTGACTTCCCTACGGTATGGCATGCAGCAAGCACCCAGCCCAAAAACAAAAAGCGCATCTTACGTCACCTGATTAAAGATATCACCGTAGAAAAACGCGAGAAAAAGATTTTGCTGCACGTTCGCTGGCAGGGCAACCAGACAGAAACCATTATCACCGATGCACCAGTAAAAAGTTATGACAAATGGCGGTTCTCAAAAGAAACCATTGATCAAGTTCGCACGCTAAGCCTTCAATACGACGATAAAGAAATCGCCAACCACTTTAACCAGCAGGGTATTAAAACCAACAAAGCGAATCCCTTTACCGTCGGCAGTATCAAGTGGATTCGCTATAAGCACAAGATCCCTGCACCGGATCTACGCCGGCCCGGTGACCTCACCGTTAACGATGTCATGGAAAAATTCACGGTTAGCCGCCACGTTGTGTACTATTGGATTGACCGAAACATCGTCGACGCTAGAAAACCGAAGCCAGGTCGGCCTTTTTTATTGAGCATTAATGCCAGCAAAGAAAAGGAGCTCATTGAATGGGTTAACAATTCTAAGCGAATCAAAGGTCACTCACATCCCTAAAGCCAACTGCAAGAGGTGCAATATAGATATGACGTCGGAATCGAAAGACCGCGGCTACCGCCATCGCCCTTGGGTATCGCCACTTTCCGTAGCCGCTGGGGTCGATATGTCCGCTCGACCAGCTCCTGATGGAGTTGATCGACAAACCGCTCTACACCGTCGACCTCGATGTCCTTAAATGAGACCCCATCAATGCCGGGGGCGCCATTATTCTCCTTGGCTAGTCGATAGGCTGCATAGAGCGTTTCGTGCTTGCACACCTGAATATATAAACCCCAAAAGCGCCAAGACGGTTCAGCCTTCGCCTTGACGTAAAGCTTTCTTCTCAGATCCTGCAGACTGATCGGTGCCTTTGTCATCTCACCGCTGCCTCTCGTGTTGTTGAAAGCATGATGTGCAGCAGGGCCCCTTTGCTCAACAGGCATTACCCTGTGTCAGCGCTCATACGGACCCGGCCGCCACCGTCTCGCCTTCGGCCGATTTCCCGGGGAAACCGGTTATACGGCCTACCTTGCTCCAGTCATTTCTACCTGGGGCGAGGACGGCTTCTCCAGTTGCTTAACATGCCCTTGTCACCGTGCTGTCCCTACCACCCCGGCGGAGGGATACGCCTCAACAGTCAGTCTGCGGCGCACCCTGCTGCCTTCGCTCCACCATAGAGAGCTCGGCCTCCGCGGTTATTTTTTGTCGGGGCCACCTGTGGGTTCACTCGCGTTACGGCCCGGTGACTCGCTCACCATCCTGACGATGGCTTTGTCAGTCAGCTTCACCAGCTTCGTTTCCTCCACTCGTGTGACTCAAGCTACGGGGCGCTGACTTCTACCCCGGCGGGACTCACTCCCGCTGAGCACGCCAGCCTTTGCTGGACGCACTATGGTGCAAAAAATGGAATGCGCGGTTTCAAGCCGCCTCACGGTAGTAAAAGTTGAGTATCCCCCCAAGGCGTTCTCTGTGTTGGATCGGGTCATCGCTTGAAGTTGCCGCGTGCCTCGGATCAAGCAGGCGGTTCGCAAGACCCTGGTGATTCCTCTCCCCGTGATAATGCGCCATGTACTCATTGATCGCACGACGAAGCGAACCCTCTCCAAACAGAATCATACGATCCAAACATTCCTCTTTTATAGAACGCACAAACCGTTCCGCGAAGGCATTACAGTTGGGAGCTCGCACTGGGCATCGAACAGGCTTCACGCCCTCTCGATCCAGATAGTCTCTGAACTCCTTCGTGTATTTCGTATCGCGGTCCATGATCAAGTACTATGTATTCGCAAGGAAACCATCGATGTCATCCGTCAGGTTACGAGCCACTTGTTTCATAAAGGCGGCATCCGGTGTGGTCGTCACGCCAGCAATGTGAACGCAACGTGTCGCTAAACGAATAACAAAGAGAACGTAATAAGTCACTAAACCACGTGGCGCCCAGACCTCAACCGAAAAGAAATCCGTGGCGGCCAATACCTCCCAGTGTGCTTTCAAGAACGTCGTCCACGAGGTGTGTTTCGCTCGCTCCGGCGCGGGTTCTATACCATACCGTTTCAGTATATTCTTGACCGTGTTCGGTGCGATGATGTGACCCAGATTGGCGAGCGCACCTTGGATTCGGTCGTAGCCCCAATCGTCGTTTTCCCTCGCCATGCGGACGACCAAATCGGCGATCTCTTGTGTGATTCGCGGTCGCCCCGGCCCCTTCCTGGCGTAGGTCCATTTCTCCGCAACGAGCTTACGGTGCCAGGCAAGCAGCGTATTTGGGGTGACGAGTGTCTCGAGTTCATCGAGCAACCGACGGCCAAGAACTTTGGCCTTCACGGCAAGTCGTCGCCGCTGAGCGTCGGTTAAACGAAGCCGCTGTCCTTCGAGCTGTTGCTTTAGAACACGGTTCTCTTCAATGAGATAGTCGATGACATCCTGTTGTTGGCGGTTAAGCCAGCCGGCCAAGGCGATTACCAGGAAATGGAACGGTTGTAT
>CAMYLH010000094.1 GCA_947259065.1 uncultured Desulfobacterales bacterium | reverse complement strand
AATGCCAGGTTTTTATGACCCGTAATAGCGACAGGTTCCTGACCTTGGAAGAGCGCACGGCGATTGCCAATACAAAAAATGCCGATTTATTTATTTCCATCCACACCAATTCGCACAAAAACCGCAGCGCCTTTGGTATCGAAACCTATTTTCTGAATTTGGCCACGGATGATGAAGCCATCCGGGTGGCGGCCATCGAGAATGCCACGTCAACCAAGAATATCAGTGATCTGCAAAACATATTGTATGACTTGGTGCAAAATGCTAAAATCAATGAATCCAGCCGCCTGGCCGGTCATGTGCAGGGATCCATGATCAATCATTTGAAACGCAAACGCTATAGCCGCATTAATGACAAAGGTGTCAAACAGGCCCCATTCTATGTGCTTCTCGGCGCCCAAATGCCATCCGTACTGATTGAGGCTTCTTTCATCAGCAATCCAAGAGAGTGCAAAAGACTGATCAATCCGAAGTATCAGGAACGCCTATGCGAGGCCATTGTTGACGGGATCAAACAATATATTAAGGAAACTACTCCCACTGCTTTTCTAAAGCCCCCTCCGGATTTAGCAAACAATGGGTGATCCCCAACCCGCAAAACCTAATCAATAGACAATAAGTTAATCCCCCGTCGGGCATAAATGAACCAATATTGAGCGTTCGCAATGATGGTTATGGGAAAAGAAAAAGCCATCCCTCGAGTTAATCCCTATGTGGTTTTAGTACTGGGGATAATCGGTGTTTCCACGGGTTCGATTTTTGCACGCCTGGCGGATGCACCGGCACTGGTCACCGCCGCCTATCGAATGGGCCTGGCCGCGCTGATTTTGGTTCCACTTGCCGCCTGGAAGGCCGGAGGCGAACTGCGCAGCTTATCTGTTCACGATTTTAAACTGGCATTGCTGTCTGGGTTTTTTCTGGCCTTGCATTTTGCCAGCTGGATCTCTTCACTGGACTATACGGCGATTGCCAACAGCGTTGTGCTGGTCAACACCATTCCGCTGTGGGTCGGTCTGTTCACCCCACTGATCTCCAAAGATCGTATGAGAGGGACAACCATCACAAGTATTATCGTCAGTGTCATTGGTGCCGCCATTATCGGTCTCGGAGATTTTGCAACCGGGGGCAAGGCGCTGTGGGGAGATTTGCTGGCGGTTTTCGGGGCCGTATGTGCCGCGGTTTACCTACTCTGCGGGCGAAAATTGCGCCGCAAACTTTCCTTGCTTTCATATGTTGCCATCTGCTATGGCAGTGCGGCTGTCATTTTATGGCTGATTGTGCTACTTTTAAATTTTCAGATTGCAGGCTATAGTATACAAACAGTTGCGGCGTTTTGGGCCATGGCCCTCATATCTCAATTAATCGGTCATTCGAGCTACAACTGGTCTCTTAAGTGGTTCAGCACCAGTTTGGTGGCAGTGTCTTTGCTGGGAGAACCTATCGGCAGCACTCTGCTGGCTTTCATTATATTCGACGAAGGATTGACCTGGACGAAATTAATCGGTGGACTGTTTATTTTATTAGCGATATATATTGCGGCATCCGGCGAGAAATAGACGAAGGACGTTTCCATGTTTTCAATTTGACAAATCCAACTTGATGCTTTATCGAACAGCAACTGTTATTTTTTTAACTGGAATGGAGGTTTAATATGGCATATGAAAACATCGTGTATGAGGTAAAAGAGGGAATTGCCACCATCACCTTTAACCGCCCCAAGGCGCTGAATGCGCTCAATGGCCCATTGCTTGCGGAATTGTCTCTGGCCCTTGACGCAATTGCGACCGACGAAAACATTCGTGTTCTCGTACTTACCGGAGCAGGCGATAAATCCTTCGTGGCTGGCGCCGATATATCGGAACTGGCCACTTTTGATTCGCTCAAGGCGAAGTCTTTTGCCAGAAGCGGACATAATATTATCAACAAGCTGCAAATCTTGTCGATCACAGCAATCGCTGCGGTAAACGGGTTTGCCTTGGGTGGGGGCACCGAGATAGCCATTGCCTGTGATTTTATCTATGCCTCGGAAAACGCCAAATTCGGCCAACCTGAAATAAATCTCGGGGTAATCCCTGGTTTTGGCGGCACCCAGCGGCTGCCGCGGTTAATCGGTACCAGCATGGCAAAGGAATTGATCTTTACAGGTAAGATGATTTCGGCCGAGGAAGCCCTTCAGCTTGGTTTGGTTAACAAGGTAGTCCCTCAGGACAGACTTATGGAAGAAGTTATGAAAACTGCCGCTATAATTGCTTCCAAGGGTAAGGTCTCACTGAGAGAAGCGAAACAAGCGGTGAACAAGGGTATGAATGTGGATTTGGCAACCGGCTGTGGTATTGAAATTGATGCATTTGCTCTTTGCTATGCCAGCCCCGATGCCAAAGAAGGTACCTCCGCATTTCTGGAGAAGCGCAAGGCGGAGTTTAAGGGAGGCTTGAAGTAGTCGGGCGGATTGCAGGTTGCTGATGGGCACAGGGTTTGGAGGGCGAAACTTTTTATAAGATTCCCTCTGCCCTGAATAACGAACCGCTTTTTATAAAATTCGCACGACATATTTTCTCTTTCGATTAATCTGACCGCTTTTCAGGCCTGCGGCTCCGCTTATATGGGCATTAATCTTGATTTCATTCTAAAGTATCGTCCGTTACAGCCGAAAATGACTATTGGTGTTTGTAAGCATTCCCTTAAGTCATCATATATGGTTTCATCGAACGCCCCATTTAATATCAAACCAATTTATTCGCGCGAGCGGCTTCCGGCTGCTAATTTAATCTTGAGGCTGGAAACCGCCCACACATCCGATATCACTTGTAAATTCTATACATCCGGATAGTCTTATTTAAAATTTTGGCGGGGTCAATGGATAAAAACAAAATACATTATCAGCTGGTTTGGGGCGCAATGCTTGTCCTGATGGGTATCGCCTTTTTCTTTCAAATTCCTCAGGCTATGCATAGAGTTAAATCTATCGAATCTTCTTCCATGGAAATTGGGTTTATTTATTTCTGTCTTTATCTGATAGACCTCGGACTAATTGTTGGGGGAGTTAAAAAAATCTACGCCAACTATAAAAAATTGAAACGCCAAGACACAAACCATGCATGAAAAGCAAAAACAGAAAACCACGGATACGGCCTTACCGGCATCTAAAATAAAAGACCGGCATATTCGAGAGCTCACGTCTGAGGTGGCCTACCGAACCCGTTTACAGAAAATCTGCAACAAGATAAATGCAGCTGCGAATCTAGATGAGATATTAATCAACTTGAAAGATGCTATCACATCTCTTTTTGAAGCCGAGCGAATCACAGTCTATGTTGTGGACAAAAATAAGCTTCAGCTGGTTTCACGATTTAAATCAGGCAACGATATAGAGGAGATCCGTATACCCATATCAGCGAAAAGCATCGCGGGTTGGTGTGCAATGAACAATACGACCATCAATATTAAGGATGCCTACAATTCCAAAGAACTGGCTTTGATTGATCCTGATTTAAGATTCGATGATCGCTGGGACTTCAAGACCGGATTTAAGACTCGACAAATACTGGCCCGCCCGATTGGTTTTCGAAATCGCCTGCTCGGTGTCATTCAATTAATGAACCGCAAGACTGGAAAGTCCTTTGTTCAAGTTGACGAAAAATCCCTTAAGGAAGTTGCGAGCATCCTTGGAATTGCACTGCACACTCAGCAAAAGCTGACTGAAAGATATACGATGGGAAAATTTGATTTTCTCCTTGAAAATCATTTGCTGACCCATCAGGAACTTGAAAAAGGAATCGTTCTTGCCAGACAAAAACAACTGCCGGTTGAAACGGTGTTAATGTCGGATATCAAGATTTCGAAGAAAGATATATTGTCTACCTTCGCTAAGTATTATAATACTGAAGCCGTCGAATTCACGCTCGACATGTTGGTACCCGGGAAGCTACTGGCAGGTTTGAAAATACCCTTTTTACGCGCCAATTGTTGGGTACCCTTGCGCGAAGAAGATTCGGGTCCCGTCATCGCCATCGACAATCCTCACGATCAGCAGAAAATCAGCGAAATAAAATCCCTTTTTCCTGGAAAAAAAATCAAGTTCTGTGTCGCTTTGAAGCGCGATATTCTCGAAATGATCAATTTTTTCTTCAGGGATGACCAACAACAGGTGGGGATTGAAGAAATCTTGTCCGTGATGCAGGAAGAAACGGAAGTAATTGAAGAGGCTGAAAGTGAAATCGGCGAAGAAGACAGTATGGTAGTGAAGCTGGTCAATAAGATAATCTTTGATGCTTATGCGCGCGGCGCTTCCGACATACACATAGAGCCTTTCCCCGGCAAGGAAAATACTCAGGTTAGAACCCGCATAGACGGCGATTGTGTGGTCTACCAAACCATCCCTTTCAGTTATCGCAATGCCGTCGTATCCCGCATAAAAATCATGTCCGATCTTGATATCGCCGAACGCCGAAAACCCCAGGACGGCAAAATCAAATTGAAAAAAGGCGATGGTCAAGATATCGAACTGCGGGTCGCCACACTTCCCACCCAGGGCGGGATAGAGGACGTTGTCATGCGCCTTCTGGATGCCGGCGAGCCACTGCCACTCAATAGGATCGGTTTTAGCAAAAGGAACTATGAGAATTTTACACGCGCGATATCCACCCCTTATGGTATCGTGTTTGTTTGTGGACCCACCGGATCGGGTAAAACCACCACACTTCATTCCGCCTTAAAATATCTCAATAAACCGGAAACCAAAATATGGACTGCCGAAGATCCGGTGGAGATCACCCAAAAAGGTTTGCGGCAGGTTCAAGTGAAACCGAAAATAGGGCTTGATTTCGCCGCCGCCATGCGTTCGTTTCTCAGAGCTGACCCGGATGTCATCATGGTCGGAGAAATGCGCGACAGAGAAACGACATCCATCGGCATTCAGGCTTCGCTGACGGGACATCTGGTTTTATCTACCCTGCATACCAACAGCGCACCCGAGAGCATTACCCGCCTGTTGGATATGGGAATGGACCCTTTCAACTTTTCAGATGCGATTTTATGCATTCTAGCCCAACGGCTTGCAAGGACCCTCTGCAAAGATTGCAAGCAGTCCTACCATCCTTCGCCGGATGAG
Source organism: uncultured Desulfobacterales bacterium (assembly GCA_947259065.1). Classification (GTDB taxonomy): domain Bacteria; phylum Desulfobacterota; class Desulfobacteria; order Desulfobacterales; family JAFDCJ01; genus JAFDCJ01. The sequence goes on along the minus strand of CAMYLH010000094.1, from coordinate 1,925 downwards.
TATACCTCCCTGGTCCGGGAATATAGGCCCGACAGTTTCGATGAGAATGTAAACATTCAATATACAGATCAGTTAATGTTGAATCGGCCGGCCGGCTGTAGAATTTGCAACAATAAAGGCTATCGCGGACGGATGGCGCTGCACGAATTGCTGATGGGAACCGATGAGATAAAATTGCTGATCCAAAACCGGGCCAAGGTTGATATAATCAGGACCCAGGCTGTCAAGGACGGTATGACAACCTTGAAACAGGATGGGATAGAGAAAATTTTCGGCGGACATCTGGAACTGCAGCAGGTGCGCAAGGTCTGTATACGGTAGCTATTACACTAGTTCTGTGCAGCACTATTAAACTTAATTAACTGATTTTCGTAATAGGTGCGTTTCTTTCTGGCCATTGCCAGGGCTTGCTTGGCGGCTTCAACCGCTTCCCCGTACCTTCCGTTGACATAGTAACTTTCCGCCAACGTATCCCATACATGTGGCAGCCTTTCAAGCCGGATCGCCAATTTGGCCAGAGCCAGGGCCCGGACTGGATCTTGAAATCGCTCATCTTCACAGGTGGCGTATTGCCAGGCCAGGTTGTTGAGAACCTGCGCATTGTCAGGCTCTAATGCCAATGATTTTTCCCAGGCATCTCTGACACCGGCCCAATTCTTACTATTGTAATAAATATTGCCCAGCAAACTATATAAATTCGGATTTTCAGGCGTATGTTCAATTTCTCCTAAAATTACCTTTTCCAGAAAATTCCTGCTGATCCGGTCTCCCATTGCAACGACATCCAATTGGTATCCCAAAATTCCCAAAAGAAGCATACACACCAGGTAAACCCCGATGCTTTTTTTCACTTTACCGTCCTGGCGGGTTACCCAGGATGAATTGGTTTCACATTTTCTGAGGTAATCAATTCGTTGTCTGATGCTGAAGTGATGCCAGTTGGGTTTGTCCGCCGATTGGCCGCTAGCAGCGGCTATCTTTTCCAGGGTAGTAATCAGCGGTTTGGCGCTGTCAAACAAGGCGTAAACATAGGTGTCCGCCTGGCGCTCGAAGTTACGCATGTAAAAGCCGAAGATAAATCGGAAATAGATCAAAAAAACACTGATGATGACAATACTGCGTATCCCCGAAACAACTGCTATCTGGCTCAATCCGGTTTTGCTGATAAACCAGAACACAGGTTTTGTATAGATGATGGCAAATATCATGATATCAAAAGTGACATAGGACAGAAGCATGAAACCGACAAAAAACACCAGGTAAAATAAAAGATGCTTTTTTTTAATATGACCGATTTCATGGGCAATTACCGCATCGATTTCTTCGGGCTCCAATAAATGTAGCAGGGAAGGGGTAACCAAAATGTAGCGAAATTTTTTTATAAGGCCCATGACACCGGCGGTGATCATTTTGCCTCCGAAAATGGGCCAATATAATATATTGGCGTAAGCTAACCCCGCTCTTTGGCACAAGTTCTCGATTCGGTTTCGCTGGTAACCCTCATCAAGCGGTTTGCAACGCCAGAATTTTTGAACCAGGGCCGGTCCGATGATGGCCACGCCAAAAAGGAAAAAGAGAAAATAAGCGACTTCACCTTCGGTGGTGTTTAGAAATCGCTTCGGAGATTCAAAGGGCAAGGCATGGATTATATCTAAGATCCCGGACAGAAACAGCCAGGGCAGCAGAACGGGAATCGAAAAGGAAATATTGGAAACGACGTAGGCGCGTCTGGAAATACCGGGTCTGTAGAGCTTTTGATATGGCCCATAGGCAAAACTCCAAATGATGGCCAAGTAGAAAACGAATAACATCAGAAAGAGCAAGGCCAATAGGGTCGGTATCGTCTTAAATGGTGCTAGGTTTACCAGGAAGGATGGTAGATTGAGCCCGTAGATATCAATGGCAAAAAGCAGGATGGCCATTAT
>CAMYLH010000093.1:21410-23763 GCA_947259065.1 uncultured Desulfobacterales bacterium | reverse complement strand
AATCCGACGTATACGGACACGGAAATCACGGTTAAATTTATAGTCACTGATGTCAAACCCGCAGGGCAGCAAGCTGAAATTAGCACGGTTATATGTCTTCCGGATGGCAAATTAGCATGCGATGGAAATACCATGATTCATTTGCCGGGATGGAAAGGAGGATTTCCAGGGATCGATGAAAGTATGGCTGCTGCCGAGGACTCGGAAGCTCAAGCATTGAAGCGCCTGGAAATCGGTCAAACCGCCTCTGCCAAAAGGACCTTTGGTGCGGAGAGCCTGGCGGAATATTCCGATTTAACCGGGGATACGAACCCATTGTTCAGCAATGCCGGTTACGCCCGTCAAGCAGGATTTAGTGACAGAATGATACCCGGACCCTTGCTCAGCGGCATGTTTTCCGATCTATTAGGAACAAAATTGCCCGGTAGAGGGACGAACTGGTTAAAGCAAAAACTGCACTTTCCGGCACCGGCTTATGTTGGTGATGAAATTTCCGCAACAGTGGAAATTATTCGCCTGAGGCCGGAGAAAGACCTCGTGAACCTAAGGGGTACATGTACAAACTCAAGCGGTGAGTTGGTTTGCCAAGCGCAATCCCTGGTGCTAGTAAAAGATATTGAGGAATAGGGCTGATGAAAGTAATTGGAATTGCAGGAAGTCTGCGAGCCAGAAGTAACACGCTGCACTATGTCAAGACCGGCTTAAAGGTGCTCGAAAAGGAAGGCATTAAGTCTGAATTGATCTCTCTTAGGGGTAAGGAAATCAAACCCTGCAATGGTTGCTATGACTGTGTCAAAAAAGGATATTGCACCATCAAGGGAGACGACTTTGATGACATTTTGGACAAAATGCGCACAGCCGAGGGGATTATTCTGGGCTCTCCGGTTTATTTGAGTTCGGTGGTACCCCAGTTGATGGCGCTTCTGGCCCGGGCCACATTTGTTGCCTATTGGAACGACAAATTTTTTAGCGGCAAGGTTGGCGGCCCGATCACGGTAGCCCGCCGGGCCGGCCATAATCTGGCTTTTTCCCAGCTGTTGCTGTGGTTTTTCATTAATGGTATTACGGTGCCCGGCTCCACCTATTGGAATGTCGGTATGGCCGGGACGGGTGGTGCCAGGGATGCTGAAAACGATGAAGAGGGCCTCACAACGGTGGTGAATTTTGCCGAAAATATGGCAGCTGTGATGCAGAAAATTTTTGTCTGAAGGAGTAATTATGCAGGTTCCCGGTATCGGTTCCTGGTTGGTTAAAAGAGAGATTCTGACTCCAGCAAAAGAGGCTGTCGTGGACGGCGAGAAGCGGCTCAGTTACCACGAACTGAACCGCCGTGTCAACCGTCTGTCGCATTCCTTGTTGGGACTGGGCCTGCGAAATGGTGACCGAATGGCCATCCTGTCCTACAACCGGGTGGAGTTTTTGGAAGTTATCATGGCTGCCGCAAAACTGGGTTTGATCCTGGTACCGCTAAATTGGAGGCTAACCGCTCCGGAGCTGGCATTTATCTTAAAAGACAGCGGGGCTGAAACACTGCTCTTTGATGCCGGACTCGTCGACCTAGTGGAGGGTGTTAGAGGCCAAACCCCGCTGAAGCAATTTATTGCTTTCGGTGAAAAAGATATGCCCAGGGTCCGTGTTTATGAAACCCTGATGGCCGACCAACCCGATAGCGAGCCTGAAATCAATCCTGCTCCCGATCTGGACACTCCCCATATTATCATGTACACCGCCGGCACTACCGGACAACCCAAAGGGGCTATTCTCAGTCAGGGAGCCAGTTTCTGGAATGTGCTGAATCTCAACTTGCCCATGGATTTTTCTTCCAAAGACCGTAACCTGGTAGTATTGCCCATGTTTCATATCGGCGGCATCGGGCTGTTTACCCTACCCATGCTTTACGACGGCGGCACGGTGGTCATACAGCGCACTTTTGATCCGGTTCAAACTTTAGCATTGCTCAAACAAGAAGACATCACGCTGTTTTTCGGCGTGCCGGCCATTTTTCTGGCGCTGATTCAGCATCCGGATTTTGATGCCGCTGCATTTAACCATGTACGGGTAGTCATGAGCGGCGGTGCTCCGTTGCCCGTCAGCCTCGTCAGGCAGTACCACGAGGCCGGTATTGCGCTCCAGCAGGGGTTTGGGATGAGCGAAGCGGCACCCAGTATTGCCACCCTGGAAAAGGAGCTGGCGCTTGCGAAAGCCGGGTCCATCGGCAAACCCGTCTTTCACCTGGATGCCCGCATCGTCGATGATGAAATGCACGAACTGCCGGCCGGAGAGGTGGGCGAACTGGTCATTCGGGGACCCGTCCGGGAATCGGGTCCACTCCGCCAACCTGACCTCCCTCCCC
>CAMYLH010000093.1:0-21340 GCA_947259065.1 uncultured Desulfobacterales bacterium | reverse complement strand
GTTTCACACCGGCGATCTAGCCCGGATAGACGCGGACGGCTGCCTTTACATCATTGAGCGCAAAAAGGACATGTTCATCTCCGGCGGTGAGAATGTGTATCCGGCTGAAGTGGAAAACGCTATTTTCCAAATACCGCAAATAGCCGAGGTGGCAGTGATCGGCGTCAAAGACCCAAAATGGGGTGAAGTCGGCCGGGCGGTGGTGGTGTTAAAAGAGGGCCAGAAAGTTACGGCCGATGAGATCATCGATCACCTTCACGGCAGCCTGGCCAAATATAAGATTCCCAAGAGTGTTGTTTTTATTGATCGGCTGCCGCGTAATGCAGCCGGTAAGGTTCTCAAAAACAGGTTGCGGGAGGAGTATTCTAAAAACGTGAGAAAAATGGATGTGAGTTGAAACCAGTGCGGTGAGTTCAGGCCTGCACGGTTCGAGCTATACGGCATAAACAACAACATAAAAAAGGAGGAGTAAAATGAACGTCAAACAATTTCGTTGTCTGGGTATGTTGGTTTTCCTGATTGTCGCTTTTTGCACAGCCCCCGTTATGGCGGCGGATCCCATCAAAATCGGTATCATCCAGGGTTTGAGCGGCCCTTATGAGATATACGGTAAAGCGGAGATTACCGGGTTTGAGATGGGGTTGGAATACTTCACCAAGGGGACCAATAAGATCATCGACCGCGATGTAAAGCTGGTAGTCGAGGATACCCAGCTCAAGGCCGCCAGAGCCAAGATGCTGCTTACCAAACTTTACAGCGATGACAAGGTAGATCTGGCAATCGGGCCCACCAGCAGCGGAGTGGCCCTGGCCGTTCTACCGGTGGCCCAGGAATTTAAAAAGATTCTCATCGTCGAGCCGGCGGTGGCAGACTCCATTACCGGAAAAAATTGGAATCGTTACATATTCCGAACCGGTCGCAACTCCAGTCAGGATGCTATTTCCAATGCTGCCGCGGTCTCCAACGCAGGGGTCAGTATTGCCTGCATCGGACAGGATTATGCTTTTGGGCGGGATGGCATCGCTGCCTACAAGAAGGCCGCGGAAAAGCTAGGTGCCAAAGTCGTGCATGAGGAGTACGCTGATCCCAAGGGGACGGATTTTACAGCGCCAATCCAAAGAATTATCGAAGCCCTGAAGGACCAGCCCGAGCCCAAGTATGTCTGGATCATCTGGGCCGGAAAGGGAGGTCCGCTGGCCCAATTGATGGAGGCCGGGCTCGACAAACACGGTATCGAAATCACCAGCGGCGGTAATGTTCTGGCGGCCCTCAAAATGATGAAGCCGCTTAAGGGCATGAAAGGTTCGATCTACTATTACTATGAGAATCCCAAGAACGAAGTGAACGACTGGCTGGTGAAAGAGCATTATAAGCGTTTTAATGGACCGCCGGACTTTTTCACCTGCGGTGGATTTGCGGCTGCCGGCGCTGTGGTGGAAGCTATTACGAAAGCCGGGGGTACCGACACCGAGAAGCTGATTGCAACCATGGAGGGGATGGAGTTTATGACGCCCAAGGGCAAGATGAAGTTCAGAAAGGAAGACCATCAGGCCTTGCAAGCCATGTATGCATTTGAACTTGACGTTAAACCGGATGTTGAATGGGCCATTCCCGTCCTCATCAAAGAGTTGTCTATGGATGAAACGGCCCCGCCGGTTATGAATAAATAGCAGCGGCTCAATGTCATAAAATGAAGAGTTGGTGTTAATTCTGTGGGAGTGGCTACCAGCCGTGATTAGGCGATTAAGTTGTTGGGGCAAGCTCCTTTCGCGGCTTTAAGCCGCTCCCGCAAACATAGACAAAATGGATGCGATGACTTCAGAATCGATAATCGAAACAGTGGATCTAACCATCAGCTTTGGCGGGCATGTCGCTGTCGACCATGTCAACATGCAGGTGACGGCTTTCACGTTGAAGTCCATTATCGGTCCCAATGGTGCCGGCAAAACCACTTTTTTCAACTTGCTAACCGGCCAGTATAAAGCCACCAAAGGTAAAGTATTTTTCAAGGGGCAGGATATCACCCATCTGGGGCCCGCCATGCGGACGCGTCTTGGAATGGGGCGATCCTTTCAGTTGACAAATATTTTTCCGGTGCTGAGTGTTCTGGAAAACGTCAGGGTTGCGATACAGTCACGCCAGGGATTCGGTCTTAACTTTTGGCGCAACTACCTTCATTTCTCAGAAACCGAGGACGAAGCCTATGCCATTCTCAAGGATCTGCTGCTAAACGACAAATGGGCTGACCCGGCCAGTTCCCTGACCCACGGGGAACAGCGCAAGCTGGAGTTAGCCATTCTCATGGCGCTGGAGCCCAAGGTTCTTTTTCTGGATGAGCCTACCGCCGGCATGTCACAGGAAGAAGTTCCGGCAATTTTAGAGGTTCTTGAAAAAATCAAATCCTCACGAAACCGCACCATTCTTCTGGTTGAACACAAAATGGACATGATTATGGCCTTGTCGGATTCCATTGCCGTGCTGCAGGACGGAAGGCTGATCGCCGACGGCGATCCGGATACCATTCACCGCAGTAAAGAAGTCCAGGAGGCCTATCTTGGCGGAGGAGCCAAACTTGAATGAATCTATTTTAAAGGTAGAAGACGCGCATACCTTTATCGGCCATCATCATGTTCTCCAGGGGCTCTCGTTTGAGGCCAAGGCCGATGCGGTCACCGTCCTCATCGGCCGCAATGGTGCCGGCAAGAGTACAACTCTGAGGACCGTGATGGGCCTCTTGCCGGCCTCGCAAGGTAAAATTCTATACAACGGCAAAGAAATCCAGCATAAAAAACCCTATCAAATCGCACGCCTGGGGATCGGATTTGTCCCTGAAGATATGGGCATTTTTGCCAACCTTACGGTGGAGGAAAACATGCGGGTGGCCATGCTGGTTGAAGATGAGGCGACGGGCCAAAGGCTGGCGCGGACCTTAGAGATGTTCAAGGATCTCAAAAACTTCTGGAAGGCCCAGGCCGGGATTCTGAGCGGTGGCCAGAAACAAATGCTTGCCATCGCCCGCGCCATTGTCAATGATACTTCTTTGCTACTCATCGATGAACCATCAAAGGGCTTGGCGCCCATTATCGTGGATGTCGTCATTGAAGCAATCAATCAAATTAAAGCGCGCAGCGTCGTCGTTTTGGTGGAGCAGAATTTTTACATGGCCAGCAGGGTTGGTGACCACTATTATATCCTGGATGACGGGCTGGCTGTGCATAACGGTAAAATGACTGATCTCGCGGAAAATGATGAGTTAAAAAGCAGGTATCTGGGTATTTCCAAAGTTGACAATTAAGTTTCTCCAAAACACAAGGAATCAAGAATTTTAACGAGATACAAAATACGAAACACTTTATGAATTTGCCTTTTAACAATTCGTCGAATATAGCGTGTACTCGCTTTAAAAGAGGTTTGACCAATGTCTGAAACGGCACTTAAGCGCTGGGATAAGGAACTGACCATCGCCGGAGGAGTTATTCTTTTGATGCTTCCGCTGCTGGGGATACCTGTTAAAACCTATCTGACGCTCACCATTGCAGGACTTGCCATGGGAATGCTCCTATTTTTAATCGCCTCCGGTGTCAGTATTATCTTCGGCTTGATGGATGTTTTAAACTTCGCCCACGGCGCTTTATTTGCCTGGGGCGCCTATGTCGGCTTCAGTGTCTTCGGGCGCTTGAGAGAATGGGTGGAAGCAGACTCCGTCCTGCAAAACTTCGGCGTATTTATAGTGGCCATTCTGGTGGCAATGGCAGCCGTTGCCGTACTCGGAATTATTCTGGAAAGAGTCATCGTGCGCCGTGTCTACGGAAACCATCTGTTTCAAATCCTGATCACATTCGGTGCCACGATTGTGCTGGTAGAATTGATCCGTGTATTCTGGGGGCCCAACGATGAAGTCATGACCGTCCCTCTGAAATTTCGGGGGAATTGGGATGTTTTCGATATCATTATAGCCAAATACCGCATCATCTGCATTTTTATTGGAATTGGCGTATACACGGTGATCCAGCTTATTCTTAAAAAAACCAAGTTAGGCACCATCGTGCGGGCGGGTGTGGAAAATCTTGAAATGGTCCAGGCCATGGGCCATAACATTTTTCTGTTATTTACGGGCGTATTTGCAGTCGGGGCCGGTCTGGCCGCCCTGGGCGGACTTTCCATGAGTTTATTCAGTCTTCAGGTGTACCCCGACATGGGCTCAACCTATCTACTTTTCGCTTTTATTGTAGTAATCATCGGCGGGCTGGGAAGTGTTACCGGTTCCCTGGTTGGTGCCCTAATCGTTGGGCTTTCTTATAATTATGTGGCTTATCTTCTGCCCTGGGCCGCCGCCGGCGTAAATATTATAATTATGATAATTATCCTTCTGATCCGACCGACAGGACTGTTTGCGGCCGGAAAGTAGGGATGGTGGCCATGCAAGAACAAACACGCGTTCAGATTTTTCGAAATCAGGAAAAAAAGCGACGCTACGGCAGCGGCAGTTTTTACCTTCGAATAGGGCTTTTGGCCCTGTTCCTGCTGGTCCCTTTTTTATTTCCCTCATTTAAAACCGTTGATCTGGCAATGAAGATTGTCATCTTTGCTTCGCTGGTCGCCAGTTTTGATATCATGCTGGGGTATACCGGGATTCTCTCGTTTGGACACGGCATGTTTTTCGGCATCGGTGCCTATTGTGTCGCATTCATGTTGGAAAAATACGGCAGCCCAACTTACCTCAATCTGATTCTCGGACTGCTGTTGTCTGCGGTGGTTGCCGCTGTCCTGTCCCTGCTCATCAGTTTTATCTCTTTGCGGGTCAAGGCCATCTTTTTTGCGATGGTAACTCTGGCACTCGCTGAATTGGCCATTGTTCTGGCAAACAAGCTCAGCCATTTTACCGGCGGCGAGGACGGAATCAGCATCAGCATGCCCGGCATTTTTTCGGTGGGATTCAACATGGGAGAATTTATGGGCATCGACCTCACCGGCCGTGTGATAACCTATTATCTAATACTGTTTATCTGTCTGGCGTTGTTTATGATGATGCTCAGATTCATTCATTCGCCATTGGGTCGGGTATTGCAGGCCATCCGCGATAACGAACAGCGGGCCGTGGCGCTTGGCTACAAAACGTTTATTTTCCAAGCCATTTCAATTACCTTCGGGTGCTTGCTGGCAACTCTGATCGGCGGGTTGTATGCCATGTGGGTGGGCTACGTGAACCCGGAGTCGAGCCTTGAAGTCATGGCGATCATGCTCAATGTTCTTCTGATGGTCATCATTGGCGGCATGGGAACCCTTTACGGCGGGATTGTGGGCGCTGCCTTTTTGTTGATTACCCAGACCTTTTTACCGGACCTTCAGAGTGTAGCAAAAGACTTTTTGCCACAGGCAACCTTGCTGCACAATATGTTAGAAAGATGGCTGCTTCTTTTTGGAATACTCTTTATTCTGGTCGTCATATTTTTCCCTAAAGGCGTCATCGGATCCGTAAATGACTATATTGCTAAGCGTAAACAAGCCTTTTCCAAGAGCTCGTAATTTATGGAATCCGGATTGAAATCATAACAGAAATCGTCTTTGCCCCTTCCAGGGGCTTCCTGAGGCCTCCCGCTATGCGTGTGAGGTATGCTCACTTCAACTTTGTCCCGAAGGGAGACTAAGTGATGATATACGGTGACTGGATAGGACGCTGGGGACGGAGCTTTCCTGAGAAGGAGGCCCTTGTAGACGTCATCGATGCCCGCCGCTATACCTACGGCGAATTGGCCGATGATGTCCATCGCATGGCCGACTTTTTGAGAACCGGGCTGGACATAACTCAGGGCGATCGAGTGGCTGTGCTCTCGTTCAATCGGGCAGAATACATTAAACTATTTTTGGCCTCGAGTCGATTGGGAGCCATTCTGGTTCCGCTGAATTTTCGTTTAGCTCCGGCAGAGTTCATTTATTATTTGGAAGACGCCGCACCCAAGGCCATCTTTTTCGATCAGGATCACCAGGACAGGGTGGGCGGCTTCAAGGGTCAGATCGAGTTGAAGCACTATGTTTGCTTCGACGACAATGATACCGTCGGGCAAGCCTTGCCGAAAGTTTGGTCGGTGCTGTCTACCGAACCACCGCCCGAAGTCGAGATTGGCCCGGATACTCCCCAATTAATCATCTATACCTCCGGTACCACCGGTCTTCCTAAAGGCGTCATTCTCACCCATGGGATGCTGACCTGGAATGCCATCAATACAAATCTAGGCTGGGATTTACGCTCGGAAGACAAGACCATCCTGCATGCCGCCCTATTTTACACGGCCGGTTGGAATGTCTTCACCTTACCGCTGTTCTATAGCCGGGGGATTAATATTCTGATCAAAAGCTTTGATGCGGATTTGATCCTGGATCTGGTCGAACGGGAGGGAGTGACGGTATTTTTCGGTGTTCCTACCATGTTTCAAATGCTGATGGATTCTGCAAAATTTGCATCGACGGACTTTTCTCGAGTACGTTTTATGGTATCGGGGGGCGCACCGCTGGGCCAGGACATTCTTGAAACCTTTAAAACCCAGAAGTCAATCCGAATCTGGGAGGGGTATGGATTGACCGAAGCCGGTCCCAATAACTTTATCGCCAACGGCAAATTAGGTACGGTCGGGCATCCGATGCCCCATGTCGATGTAAAGATAGTGGACCCTGACGGTAATGAGGTGCCGGCCGGAGAGGAAGGAGAAATCCTGTTGCGAGGGCCTCACATCTGCGCCGGTTACTGGCACAAGCCTGAAGAGACAGCCAAAGCGTTTTCCGGCGGCTGGTTTAAAACCGGGGATTTTGGTCGAGTTGATTCAGATGGACATTTTTCCATTGTGGGCCGGCTTAAGGACATGATCACCCGATCCCAAATGGGGTGAAGTGGCCAAGGCCATCGTCGAGCTTCATCCGGGAAGCACCCTTGGCTTCGAGGGCCTGCGGACTTTTTTAAGCGACCGTTTGGGTAAATTCAAGATTCCCAAATATATGGTTGTCGTTGATGAACTGCACCGCACAACGGCTTCGGGGAAGGTTCAGAAATTTCTCCTCAAGGACCAACATGGCAGGGCTGACAACGATTAGCCCCTTACAAATTATCGGCGTGCTTGCTGCCCCTCAGGGGCCACCTTTTCCGGGCGTAGTCTCGGATAAAGCTTAGATTCTTAAAAGCCAATTTTGTGCTCTAGGAACACTGATATGGACATCGGGGCGGATCTCTTTTTACAAATGATGCAAAGAGTCATTGAAAATGGAAATCTTTATGTCAAATTCATGGATACAGTATTAGAAGCAATCCAGGCCACTTACGCAAGGGAGGGCAGCGACGAAACGCTGAACGAGATCCATGCCCATATGTCTGATCACTTGCTGGAAATGTATCATGAAATTATCGGCAAATATCTGGCTGCTCCCCAATTTGGTATTCCAAGAGAAACCATTCAGCAAATCAATAGTGCCATCACCGCCTATCATAAATTTTTAGGTACCGCAGGTGATTTCTTAATAATGTTCAGCACGCCATTAAAGAAGTCTATGGATCATCTGCAACAGGCAATCAAGGATAAAGAAAGGACAAATGAGGGCTTTAAAAGCGCAAAAGAGGCCTATAATTTCACCGTAAACATCCTTGATAAGGCATATGACGACTGGTTAAAATCACCTGAAGGTGTGCAGAGCGTCGTGAATCTGGTAAATGAATACTTGGATTACCGGAAGAAGTTGAACCCGGTCAGAGACAGCTGGCTTAAATCACTTTCTATTCCGACGAAAAGAGAGATGGAGGATGTTTATAGAGGAATTTATGATCTGAAAAAAAAGACACGTCAACAAGACGCAATTATCCGGGAACAAAACATGATCATAAAAACATTGACCCGCAAATTGCAAACCATGGAGGATTCTTTATCCGGAGTGATATCTAAGAAAAAACCTTCAGCATCATCTGATGTCTGAGCCCGGCGGCCCGGGGGGGGAACCACTGAACCTATAAACGGCAATAAAATGAATTATCAGGAAATAATTGAAAGCCTAGAAAAAGAATTGAAGCAATTTCCGCAAAAAGTATGGCGGGCGCAGGAAGTTCTCACCGATAATCCGGATGACGACGTCGCAACGACTCCGGCAGAAGTGGTGTATTCCGAAGATAAGATGAAGCTGCTTCATTATCGCAGCCTGGTGGATCAGAACAAACTACATTCCACGCCGGTTTTAATCGTTTATGCGCTGATCAATCGATACATCATGCTGGATCTGGAACCGGGTAGAAGCTTTATTCAAAATCTTCTCAACGAAGGTTTGGATGTTTATCTGATTGATTGGGGCTATCCATCCGGCGCCGACCGGTACTTGAATCTGGATGACTACATCAATTACTATACCGACAGCGCTGTCGAATGGATAAGGTCTGAAACCAAGGTGAAAAAGATTAATCTGATGGGAGTATGTATGGGAGGGACATTTGGTGTGATCTATGCTGCCCTTCATCCCCAAAAAGTCAAAAATCTAATTACGCTGGCGACACCGACGGAGTTTGACATCGATGATGCCGGTCTTTTTTTATGGGCCAAGGGATTCGATGTGGATACGGCAGTCGAAGGTCTCGGTAATCTACCCGGAGATTTAGCCAATATTCTCTACCTCCTCGTGACACCTGTTGCCACGATAAACAAATATATTCAGTTTTTGGAGGGTGTCGAAAATCCTAAATTCGTCAGTACATTTCTGCGTATGGAAAAATGGATATTTGACAGTCCCGATATGGCCGGAGAAGTATTTAGAGAGTGGATCAGAGACCTCCTGCAACAAAACCTGCTGATCAAGAACCAACTGGTCGTAGGCGGTCAGAAGGTGGATCTGCATAAAATCAAATGCCCGCTGTTGAATGTTTTTGGTAAAAACGATTATCTGGCGCCCCCATCTTCTGCCAAACCCCTTGCCAAGGCGGTGGGCTCGCAGGATGTCACCACGTTAGGCGTTGACACCGGACACGTCGGAATCTTTGTCGGTAGCAGGTCATATAAAACGATAAGCCCCAGAATTGCGAAATGGATCAGGGAGCGTTAAACTTGGGAATGCTAAAATTTCGCAACTATATCCAATAAAAAGGCCACCTGGATCCGAGTTTCAGTTGGTGCTTTTCGTAGGTTGGGTTGAGGCCCCACCGAGTAATGTTGGGTTTCGTACCTCAACCCAATCTACCCAAATTGTAGCTATACAGCGCCGAGGGACGTATGGCCGAAACCCAACGTGAATGATACGATACCTTTGTTTTGGTTATAAATCTGTAAAATTAAGGAGAAATGATCATGACCGAACCGATCATGAGAAAAGTCAAAGGAGACCAAATAACGATCCAATTGGCCGTCTGGCAAGGAGAAGGGAAACACGTTCTGTGCGTTCACGGCCTGACGGCAAACTGCCGCTGTTGGGATGTCATTGCAGCATCGTTGACTCCTGAAAATAATATTCTAGCTTTCGATTTACGCGGCAGGGGACTTTCAGATAAACCGTCCACCGGATACTCATTGCAGCACCATATCCGGGATATTGTTTGCTTATTAGATGACCTAAAGATAGAGAAAATCGTCCTTTTGGGCCATTCTTTAGGAGCATTTATTTCGTTGGCATTCGCAGCCAATTATCCCGAGCGGACGGAGAAAATCATTCTCATGGATGGTGGCGGGCAACTCACTCAAGAACAATGGGATAACGTCACGCTTGCCATTAAACCTTCATTGGACCGATTGGGGCAGGTTTTTCCCTCTTTTGATGCGTATGTGGCTCTGATGAAACTGGCGCCCTTTCTAAAACCCTGGTCGCAGGCGCTGGAGGACTACTTTCGATACGAGTCAGAAGCGGTGGAAGGCGGTGTGCGGTCTAGAATCGAGCCAGCCAACATTCAAGAGGAGGTCCAAAATATCCAGCAAGAAGTCCCTTCTCAGTACTATCCAAAAGTTATCTGTCCGGTTTTGATCCTGCGGGCCACAGACGGAATTTTAAGCCGGGATGACCTCGTTTTGCCTGAATCAGCCGTAGAAAGGATGGTTTCAGAAATCCCAAATGCCCGACGAGTGGACATAAACGGCACAAATCATTTCTCAATTTTATTACAACCCAACGAGAAGCGTGACAAGGCGATTCGAGAATTTCTTGGAGAATCCAATTAGACTGCGCATACAAAATTATCAAAAAGAAGGTACACGACACTCATGAGTACAGCCCTCTTAAGCATATTATCCGGAATAGCAGGTATGTTCGGATGGGGAATATACGACTTTCTAGGAGGCGTTTATGCCAAACAGATAGGACCTTTTAAATCTTTCTTTTGGTCACAACTGGCTGGTTTAATATCTGTCTTCCTGCTTATATTCGTTTTTACAATAAGCCCCAACATCCCTATTCTGGTAATCATTCTGCTCCCAATCGCAGCAATTGTTTATTCGGCCGGATACTTGTTTTTTTTCAAAGGTTTTGAGATCGGCAATGTATCAATTGTTGCCGCAAGCATGAATCTATGGGCTGTATTTACAATGTTGTTCGCTTTTATCTTTATGGGCCAGCGGCTTTCTACAATACAGTCCTTCGGCGTCTTCATGATTATTTCTGGCGTTACTTTGGCATCCTTAAATTGGAGCGATATTAGAAATCAAAAATTTCAACTTTCATCTGGTGTCAAAGAAACAATTTTAGGGGCCTTTTTCTTTGGTGTCTTTTGGAACATTAGCGAGGTTATATCTGAAAAAATAGGGTGGCTATTAACGACCCTATTGGTGAAGTTTGGAATTATTTTGTTCTTGCTGCTCTTCTCTTTTCTCCTAAAACGAGAACTTGACTTAACGAAAGCGACCACAAAAACAAAATGTATGGTTGTATTCATGGGTATTATTGAAGCTGTTGCAGTAGCCATCGTTAATTACGGATTGACGATCGGAGATGCAATATTGATTACGCCGATAGCCTCTGCTTTATCGATAGTGACCATAGCACTGGCCATTATTTTTTTGAAAGACAAAGTCACGAAACTTCAGGGGCTTGGAATCATCACAGCTGTTGCCGGTATCATTGTCACTGCATTTTAAATTTTCGCCCGCCATTTCTATTGGCAGGTTCAGGACTCAAAAATTGATCAAGTCTGACGCCGTTATCCGCGTAAAAAATCCGTTATGTGTGTTGCGATGGCCTTTCCCTCCTGAACACATCCCATGTGCCCCCACGCTGAATCATTTCTTGCTCCTTCGTAAAGAATAATGATATGAATCAATTTAACTCCATGGCGAAAACATGAAAGAAGTACCTTGATTCTCTTTTTGTAGCAGTATGGCATAGAAAGAATAAATTGTCGAACAACCCAGAGATATCGTATCAGGTCCTTTCGGCATTTTTCTTTTTTCCATTGGTAAGAAATGACAGGAAAGGAGATCGCTATTATGAAAAAAAGGAAACTCGGAAGGGGTGTTGCGATAGTCGGTGCCGGCATGTCGAAATTCGGTATGTTTAAAGACAAAGATTCCAAAGATTTATTTGCCGAAGCGTTTAATGGAATGATGGCTTCGGTGGATAAGGGACTTGACCCCAATGAGATTGAAGCCCTTTATCTGGGCAATTTTTCAAGCGACTTTTTCATGCATCAATCCCACTGGGGGCCGCTTATTTCCGATTTAATCGGTCTGACGCCCAAACCGGCAACCCGAACGGAAGGCGCCTGCGCATCCAGCGCTCTTGCTTTCCGTGAAGGGGTTTTTGCCATTGCTTCCGGCTTTTACGACATGGTTCTGGTGGGGGGTGTTGAGGAGATGTCGAAGCGAACCACAGAGGAGGTGGCTGAAGGATTGGCCTTGGCAACCGTACCCTATGAGGGCCGGGTGGGATTCACCTTTCCCGGGGTTTTCGGCGGGCCGGGTGGGATTCACCTTTCCCGGGGTTTTCGGCGCGGTGGCCACAGCCTATTTTGCCAGATACGGGGCCAATCGGGAGCATCTGATGAATGTGACCATCAAAAGTCACAATAACGCCCCGCTAAATCCCAAAGCGCAGTTTCCGCTGACCATCCGCGATATGATGACTGCTAAAATGGCAAGCGCTCAAAAGAGAGGATTGCCGGTTCCGAACTGGCTTGACGAGAAGGATTTTCTAAAAGATTCCAAAGCCAATCCGGCCGTGGCGTGGCCCATGCATCTTTTTGACTGTTGTCCCATCAGTGACGGAGCCAGCTGCATGCTGCTGGTTGGAGAGGAAATTGCTAAGAACTTCACCGATGATCCGATTCATGTGGCCGGCATCGGGCAGGGCAGCGGCCGGGGATTTCATGCCAGCCCGGACCTGACCTATTTTTATGGAATGTCGGGGCTTACACCGGAAGATATTCAATTTGCAGAAGTGCACGATTGTTTTTCCATTGCCGAGCTGGTGCATATCGAAGACCTCGGTTTTTTTAAACCCGGTGAAGGATATAAGGCCGTTGCCGAAGGGGCTACCCGCCTGGATGGCCCCAAACCGATCAACACCTCCGGCGGTCTGAAGTGCAAAGGGCATCCCGTGGGGGCCACCGGTATCTCGCAACTCTTCGAGGTTTGGACCCAGCTCAAAGGCAAAGCCGGCAAGCGGCAGGTTCCCATAAAAGATTTGGGAATTGGTGGTGCCCATAATCTGGGCGGTACGGGCGGGACCTGCACGTTTACGATACTTGAACGGTGAACCTTGAACCTTTGTACCCTTGAACCCCAGAACCCTGAACGCGCAAGAAAGGAGATTACCCGATGGAATCAAGGCCCTTTAGTGATATATCCTATGAACTATTTTTAAATGAAGAAAAGCTCATGGGCTCGCGGTGTCAAGGCTGCGGCAAACAGTATGTCCCCCCGCGATCCATTTGCGTAGATTGCTACCGGTCGGACATGCAGTGGGTTAAGATGAAGGGAAAGGGCCGTTTGGCCGCTTTTACTTGTATCAATATTCCACCGCCGTTTATGATAGCGCAGGGTTATAACCGAAAAAATCCGTATTGTACCGGGGTGGTGGCGCTGGAGGAGGGTGCGAGGGTGGATGCACGGATAGAAGGTGTGGATTGTGCCAAACCCGAAGACATCAAAGTCGGCATGCCGCTTAAAGTCAAGTATCTGCACCGCGAGGAGGGAGACAAAAGGGAGACCTATCTGGCGTTTGAGCCTGAATAATGAGCTCGAATAGAATCTTAATCTAATGGAAAAGGAGAAACTCATGCGACTAAAGGATAAAATAGCACTGATTACCGGCGGTGCCGCCGGCATTGGCTACGCAACGACCAAACGTTTTATCGAAGAAGGCGCTCGGGTGGTTATCTGTGATGTTAATCAGAAAGCCGGTGAAGATGCCGTTCGGGATCTCGGTCCTAATTCTGATTTTTATCGAGTGGATGTCACCGATGTGGGCGGTTGGATTGAGAGCGTGCTGGAAAAATATGGGCGGGCGGATATTCTGGTCAACAACGCTGGAATTGTACGCGACAGTCTGTTGGTCAAAATGAAAGACGGTGAACTTGTTAAACAGATGCCGGAGGCCGATTTCGATCTGGTGATATCGATCAATCTCAAGGGGGTTTTTAACTGTACCCAGGCGGTGGCGCCGGCCATGATCCGTCAGGGCGGCGGCGTGATCTTGAGTGCGACTTCCATCGTCGGCATCGACGGAAATATCGGGCAAACCAATTATATCGCCACCAAGGCCGGTGTGATCGGTATGACCAAAGCGTGGGCGCGGGAGCTGGGTCGACATAACATCCGGGTCAACGCGGTGGCCCCCGGGTTTACGGCCACCGAAATTTTAATGTCCATGCCGGATAAGATCCTGGAGGGCATGAAGGCGCGAACCCCGCTGGGACGTATGGGCCAACCGGAGGACATTGCCAACGCCTATCTCTTTTTGGCCTCCGATGAGGCCGGTTTCATTTCGGGCGAAGTTTTGCGAGTGGATGGGGGTATCGTTATTGGGACCTGATATTAATCTGGGCTGGGTCCCCAAAAAATATAAGAGCTGGCATGAGGAATATCTAAGTTCAGTTAACTATTTGGAATTTAAGTAGTATGTCGGACCTCTGTTTGGCGCGGCGAAGCATAAGCGAAGACGGGTGCCCGCCGCAAATACTGAAAGAGTGGGAAAGAATAAGATGTTAAAACACGCCAAAACATATGAGGATGTTTACAATTCCTTTCAGTGGCAGATCCCGGAATTTTATAACATCGGCATCGATATCTGTGACAAGTGGGCCGATCAGGGTAAACGCCAAGCGCTGATATATGAGGATGAAAACGGGCGCGTCGACAGATATACATTCCGGAACCTAAAACATCTTTCCAATCAATTGGCCAACGGTCTGAAAGCCTTTGGTATCGGCATTGGAGATCGAGTGGGGATACTTTTACCGCAATGTCCCGAAACCGCTATCAGCCATATTGCGAGCTATAAAGTCGGCGCTGTGGCCATACCGCTTTTCACCCTTTTTGGCACCGACGCATTGGAATACCGTCTGTTCAATAGTGAATCTAAAGGAATTGTCACCGATGCGGCCAATTTGCCGAAAATCTTGGAAATATGGGGAAACCTACCGCATTTGACAACCGTTGTGGTGACCGGTGGCGAAAAACCGCAAGGCGTGCTGGATTTTGATGAGGTGGTGGCAAAAGGAGCGCCTGATTTCCAGCCGGTCAAAACCAGAGCGGATGATCCGGCCCTGATAATCTACACATCGGGCACCACCGGGCCTCCTAAGGGAGCCCTGCATGCCCATCGCACGCTGCTGGGGCATCTGCCGGGAGTCGAATTCCCCCACAATTTCTTTCCGCAGGAAGATGATCTTTTCTGGACGCCGGCGGACTGGGCCTGGATCGGCGGGTTAATCGATGTGCTGTTTCCAAGCTGGCACCACGGCATACCCGTGGTGGCGCATCGGACCAAAAAATTTGACCCTGAAGAAGCCTTTCATCTGATTGCCAAACACCACATACGCAATGCCTTTATGCCGCCCACGGCCCTGAAACTCATGCGTCAGGTGAAAGATCCGAAAAGCCGCCACCGCTTCAAAATCCGCAGTATTGGAAGCGGCGGTGAAACCCTGGGTGAAGAGCTGCTCGATTGGGGCAGAGACGTGATGGGAGTGACAATCAACGAGTTTTACGGCCAAACCGAGTGCAATCTGATTGTCGGTTGTTGTGCCGAGATTTTGGAGATCCGCCCCGGGTCCATGGGTCGCTCTATTCCGGGGCATGTGGTTGATGTCATCGATGAGCAGGGAAATCGGGTTGAGGAAGGAACCGTGGGGGAAATCGCCGTCAAACGTCCCGATCCGGTCATGTTTCTGGAATACTGGCAAAACCCGGAAGCCACCCGCAAAAAATACAGGGGAGATTGGCTGTTAACCGGCGATATGGCTAAAAAAGACGAAGACGGGTATTTCTGGTTCAACGGTCGCAAGGACGATGTGATTACCAGCGCGGGATACCGCATCGGACCGGCTGAAATCGAAGACTGCCTGATGAAACATCCGGCCGTGGCCATGGCGGCCGTTGTCGGCAGCCCGGATGAGGTGCGGACGGAAATTGTTAAGGCCTTTGTCGTGCCCAAAGCGGAGGTGACACCGGGAGCGGATGTCGCAGAAGATATTAAGACCTTTGTAAAGACCAAGCTGGCGGCTCATGAATATCCGCGGGAAGTCGAGTTCGTCAGCGAACTGCCCATGACGGCCACCGGAAAGATTATGCGCAAGGAATTGAAAAAACTGGAGGTAGATCGAAAATCAAAGGCTTAATTACTCGTCACGATTCTCCCTGGCAACTCATTTGAAAAAATCGCCGTTCGTCTCACATCTTCGCTTTTATAGTTGATGACGCGCTCCATGCCCTGTTTTTTTTACATAGCGTGCTTTTTCATCACTGCTGGGCCCTGTAAGCTGCTGCAAAACTTTGGGAAAACTCTTCAATCGAGGTTGCGGTGGTGTTTTCGGGTGTTCGTCGACTGTATGTTTTTCTTTTCGGGTGTATCAGACTGGGGTGTTGCTGTGACGGCAGGCGAACGGCCGGCCAAGGCGCCTGCCAGGCCGGCCTCCTGGCCCAATTCCAGCGAAGTCAACGCCTCATGGGCCAAAAGGCGGCCCACCGTGTTTTCTTCGTCCACCACCGTGGTCGCACCGGCGTCTTTCAGATCCTGGGATGCACGTTGAAAACGACTACGCACCAGCAGGAGCGCGTCGGGCGCCAGCGCCCGCACTGCCGCAGTGATGTCACGGGCTGATCGGGGATCCGGTACGGTCACGATAACGGCCCGTGCATCGGGCACACCGGCATGGATCAGCACTTCGGTACTGGTGGCATCGCCGATGTGGATGTGCAGGCCCGTGTCACGGGCGTGGTGGATGATGGTCGGATTTAGCTCAATGATTCCCGGCGCCAAGCCATTGTCCTGCAGGGCTTCGCTGACCTGTCGCCCCGCCGGACCGTATCCAATGACGATGATGGCCGGATGCTTGTCATCCCCGTCAGGGTCGTGTTCGTGAAGGCGCCCGGCATAACGTTGCGGCAGTAGGCGAAGCAAAGCATCGGCCAGGGGCAAAGCATAGCTCACCAGATAAGGCGCTGCAAACAGAGACAGAATGTTAACCGTGACCACCAGTGCAAAAATCTCATCGTCGATCAGGCCACTTTCGCGGGCGGTGGTGGCCAGGACGAATGAAAACTCGCCAATCTGCGATAGTGTCAGTCCGGAGGCAAGTGCATAGCGCCGGTCGATGCCGAACACGCGACCGATAAAATAGATGATGACCGTCTTACCGCAAATTACCACGGCCGCCGCCGCCAGAGCTGCCGGCCCGTAGTTCAGCAGCCAGATCGGTTCCATCAGCATGCCGATGGAAGTGAAAAAAAGGGTTACGAAGAGGGTGCGCAGGGCTCCCACGTCCGAGCGAATCTGGGCGGCAAAGGGCGATTCTCCTAACAGCATGCCGGCCAGGAAGGCACCCAGAGCCGGTGACAAGCCGATCGCATGGGCGCTCCAGGTCGAGCCCGCGGCCGCCAAGATAGCCAACAGAATTACCAGCTCCCGATTGGCATACAGACCACCGCTGATCAACACCTTCGGCACCAGCCAGTAAAAAAGCAGGTAAAACACGGCGACCAGACCGCCGGCCGCAGCCAGGGTTCGCAGGATGCTGAGAATGACCTCGCCGGCTTTGCCACCGTGGGCCATGATGGTCACCATTAACACCAGGGGCACCACCGCGATGTCCTGCAGCAGTAGGATACCCAGGGCCGTACGGCCGTGCATGGCGTCGATTTCCGCCCGGTCGACCAGTACACGTAAAATGACAGCCGTAGAACTCAGGGCCACAATAGCCCCCAGGGCCAGGGCCTGAGAAAACGGTTTGAACAGGAAAAATCCCAGAGGGCGACCTTTCCCATGCGCTTCAGACGGCCAAAGGAAAACTCCAGCCCAATGGAGAAAAGCAACAGGGCCACCCCCAGTTCGGCGACATCCTTTACCGCCTGCGTGTTGAACAGCAGCGGCCCCATCAGCATTCCGGCCAGAAGATATCCGATAATGGCGCTCTGTTTAAGTCGCTGCGCCACAGCGCCCAGCACGAAGGCAGTGCCGAGCAACAGGATAATTTCCATCAACAGGTGCCAGAAAGTCATACGTCCCCTCCCTCAATCGTCTCCGTGACCGAGAACTCCGGGCCGTCCGGATTGGTGTGTGAACAAATCGGTTTCCAAAAAATAAATAATAAGAGTGATCGAATGCGACCGCAAGAATTGCCCCGGAATTTTTTTCAGAAACCCTGCTTTACAATGGTATAAGATCTTGTTACACTTAATATTTCCTGGGTTAAAGCGCGCAAATGTGTTGCCAGTGCAGACCCACGGCAAACCTTATTTTCCGAAAATAATTGGCTTAATCTTGGCAATACCTGAGAACTTGATACCTTCACATTTTCGATTCAACCGGGTTAGGAGCCCCAAATGCCGGCATTAAGAAAAAACCTCATCTATACGTTGTGTTCATTTCTACTGTTGCTTCCTTTTGGACAAATTTCCTATTCTGAAACAGCCATTTCGGAGAAGTTACTGCCCGTTGATATCCTTGTCGAGGACTTATTTCAAGCCGGCAGCGGCTTGCCGGTGGGAAAAATTCAAGCCGTGCGGGGAGACGCAATTGTGTATCATCGAGACCCGGCTGTGGCGTACCGGATCAAAACCGGTCTGCCCCTTTATCCTGGCGACACCATCAATACCCGAAACGCCGGGCGGATCTTATGTCGGCTTATCGATGGCACCATATTCTCACTGGTACCGAAGACAACGCTTGCGATTCTCCAATGCAACCATAATTCTGCCAGGAAAACCAGTTTGTCTTTTCTGTCATTAAAGCGCGGAGGCGGTCATTTTCAAGTGTCTCCACCGGCGGAACTATTCTCCCATGAAGTTAAGATCGAGACGGTGACGGCCTTTGCACAGGCCCGCAACGCCGATTTTATCATCAAGACTACCCGGGATACGACTGAAATTATTACATTTGAACATAGTCGACTGGAAGTGACGGATCTGACAGAACCGGAAGTGACTTTTTTTCTGACTGATTTCCAGCGAACCGTCGTAGCGGATACATCGGGTCCACAAATTGCTGAAACGGTTTCTCAAGAGGAAGCCGAGGCCGTGATGGCAGAAACCCGTGTGTTACCCCAAAGTCACTTATTTGCTTCCAGCGCTGAAAAATACAGTGAAGCGGAGACAGCCGCCGAAGCTTGGGAATTCGACAGGAATGCCGAGTATTAATGATGACCGACTACCTTACCGAAGGGGTGACCGCCATGGAGGATATGCACCAAATTTTTACCCGTTTCAAAGAGGAGTTTCCCGAAGTTTACAACAGGCATGAAGCGATAGGAAAAGAAATTCACGAAAAGGGGGGACCGCTGGCGGAAAATTCTCGCTGGTTGATTAAAATCGCCATCTCAGCTGCCTGCAACCACAAGCGTGCGCTGGCAACTCACATCAAAAAAGCGCGGGCGGCCGGAGTGACCGATGCGGAGATTAAGCACGCATTGCTGCTGCTGATTCCAACCGCTGGATTTCCGGTGTTTATGAAGGCGTACTCGGTGTTGGAGAGTAGCAATTTGAAAATGGCCACAGACTCATACAGAAAAACAAAGAAATAGCAAAATTAACAAACCCATACCCGGTAAGTCAAGTGAGCAAGAATTCAGCTTCGGACATTAAAGAGTGGATCGGCCGGGCCGTCGAGTTTATGACCACCGATATCTGGCGTATGCGGCTTGAAGATCTTCCCTTCGGCAAATCTTTTCTGATCAAACAACTCAGAATTATCATTCTCACCCTGCGAGGTTTTAACGAAGACAAATGTTTTTTGCGGGCTTCATCCCTGACGTTTTATACCCTGCTTTCCATCGTTCCGGTGGCGGCGATGTTGTTCGGGATTGCCAAGGGTTTCGGGTTTGAAAAGATGCTTAGAAAGGAGCTTTTCGAAAGATTCCCGGGGGAAGCACAACAGGAGGTGCTGACAAAGGTAATCGAGTTCGCCGAGTCGATGCTTGAAGCCACCAAAGGGGGGCTCATCGCCGGAATCGGCCTGATCGTGCTCTTCTGGTCCGTGATAAAAGTTCTCAGTTACATCGAAACTTCACTGAATGATATCTGGGAAATCAAGCAAAATAGGACTTGGGGCAGAAAATTCAGCGATTATCTTGCCGTCATGATATTAAGTCCACTGCTGATTATTGTGTCCAGCAGTGTAACGGTGTTCATCACCACCCGGATTACTCAGTTGACCAATCAAATCGAACTGCTGGGAATGATCAGCCCACTTATCTTTTTGAGTCTTAAACTGATGCCTTATGTGCTCATCTGGATCCTATTTACGGTTATTTACGTCTTAATGCCAAATACCAAAGTAAAGCTAAAAGCCGGTATTGTGGCCGGTATTGTGGCCGGAACCATTTTCCAGATTACCCAATGGGCATACATCAGTTTTCAGGTAGGCACAGCGAGATATAACGCCATTTATGGAAGTTTTGCCGCGTTGCCCTTGTTTTTATTCTGGGTTCAGATCAGCTGGTGGGTGGTTCTTTTTGGCGCCGAACTCTCATTTGCCAAGCAGAATGTCGCAACCTATGAATATGAGCCCGATTCTTCAAGGATAAGCCATGCCTTTAAAAAATTGCTCACCCTGCAGGTCGCCCACTTGCTGGTAGGGAATTTTTCGAGATGTGAACCTCCGTCGACCGATTTGCAAATCTCAATGCGCCTTGAGATGCCAATTCGGCTGTTGCACCAGATACTCTACGATCTGGTTGAGAGTGGTCTGTTTATCGAAACCCGGACAACGGATGATAACACTTTCGGTTATCAACCCGCCTGCGACATCAATAAACTCACCATTAAAAGCATTCTGGAAGCAATCGAACATCATGGAACCGACGGTATCCCCGTTGCCCAAACCGAGGAATTAACGGTTTTGTCCGATTCTTTACAAAAATTCAGCCAAGAGATGGAAAATTCTCCGGCGAATAAACTGTTGAAGGACATATAGTGCTCCATCTTATTTAATCTACTTCATAATTTTTTTAATGATAGCTTTTTAAATATTCACCCGGTCCCTCTTTTCCCCACCACTCGACCGTGTTAACAAAATCAAGACATAGTCGGCCGCCCGGCAATTTCAAATTGTCGGCATTTTTGCTTTTGTTTTTCACCTCTTTTTTTGCATTCATTATAATAACCAGTAAAATTTATTTGACAGGTTAGAATAAATATCGTCTCCGAATTTTTATATAACCAGCTAATAGAAAATATATAGTTAATTATTTGGCATGCTTCATGTCTATTGCACTTCCCTCGTTCAGGTGTTACGGATTGAATATGAAAAAGGGTACCTTTGCTTCCATTACGGCGATAGGGGTTTTCTGCTTAACCATCGGGCTTTCCTACCCGCTGCTGGCCCTTGTGCTTGAAGACATGGGGACGAGCACCGGGCTGATCGGCCTGAATGCGGCCATGACACCACTGGGCATCATTGTCTCCTCTCCGCTAATACCGCCCTTGGCACGACGGTTCGGAGCCTGGTTTATGTGTGTTATCAGCCTTTGTGCGGCAGCTGTTTTGTTTGTGTTGCTGGCGGTGTTCAGAGATGTGATGATCTGGTTTCCGTTGCGGTTTTTGCTCGGTTTAGCCAATACGGTAATTTTTATCACCAGCGAAACCTGGATTAACCAGCTGGCTGAACCGGGTATCCGGGGCCGGATCATCGGCCTTTACAATACCATCGCTGCCGCCGGTTTTGCACTGGGGCCATTGGCGCT
>CAMYLH010000092.1 GCA_947259065.1 uncultured Desulfobacterales bacterium | reverse complement strand
TAAGGGTATCCACAAATTCGACATCATCCGGTATCGGGGACCGCGGGAAGAGGTAAAAGGTCCCGAGTGGCTTGTTAAACTCATAGCCAAAGCCTGCCAATCCTTCACAGAGCAACTCCCGTTTGCGGGCATATTCCGAAACATCGACACTCATCCCCTGCATGCAGGCGACGATACGCTGCATCAAGGCCGGCGCATTGACATATCCGAGAATTCGATTGGCCACAGTCATGGCAGCCAGGAGATCTTCTCTGTAAGTCGCGGCAGGATTTACGGCAAGGAAGCCGATACGCTCACCCGGAATGGAAATATCTTTGGAATAAGAGGTCCCGATAATGCTGTTATGATAAGCCGTAAAAATGCTGGGAACGACAGCGTCATCGTAAACAATTTTACGGTAGGGCTCATCCGATAAAAGATAAATGGTCCGATCAAATTCCTTACCCTTTTGCGCTAAAATTTTTCCAAGTGTTTTCAGGCTCTCACCAGAATAGATCTGTCCGGTCGGATTGTTGGGAGAGTTAATCAAAAAAACTTTGGTTTTCTCCGTAATCGCCGCCGAGACGGCTTCCGGATCCAGCTCGAAATCGGGCTTGGTCGCGACAGTTTTCAAAACACCGCCATGATTGTCGGCATAAAATTTATATTCGACAAAACAGGGACTCGGCGTCAGAACCTCATCGCCGGGATCAAGAACGGCTTTGAGAGCGACATTCATGGCACCGGATGCGCCGCAGGTCATCAGCACGTCTTTTTCGGTGACCGGTGCCTGCTGCTCTTTAGCAAGGTATTCGGCCACCGAGCCGCAAACCATCGGATATCCGGTGTTGGGCATATAGCAATGATCATTCAGACCGCAGGTGCTTACCGTTTCTCTGAGAAGCTCATTAAACCTTTCCGGCGGCGGCACATTCGGATTTCCCAGGCTAAAGTCATAAACGTTCTCGGCCCCGAATTGGGTTTTCAATCTTGCGCCCTCCTCGAACATCTTTCGGATAAAAGAAGAGCCGGCAATAATATTTTCTAATTTTTTGGATATGGTCATCGATCGCTCCTCGGGTTCTGAGTTGGTGAGTTGCGCGTTGCGGGTTTCGGGTTTCGGGTTTTGAGTTACAAGCAAAAAGGGCATAGTGCATAAAGAGAGACATCGCTCATGACAGAAAACAGAATTAACTGCGAATCATAAGATTCTTAATGTAAGCTATAGGATTTAAATTAAGACCGATTGAAATCCTTTGATAAACTCGCAACGTGCAACCCGCAACTCGCAACGCTTTTTTTTACTGCTCGTCAAACTCTCTCCACTTATAATCAATGAGCTCCAGAAGAACGCCGTTCATCTTCTTGGGATGAACAAAAGCAAACTCGCAATCCCTGAACGGCCGGGCACCTCCGATAAAGGGGTAGTCCTTTTGCTTTAAATCATCCATGGCCTCACGCGTGTTGTCGACATTAAAACTGATCAGCATGACGCCTTCGCCTCTTTTTTCGATAAATTTGGCGACATCACCATCAGGCGTTGTCGATTCCATCAGCTCAAATCCAACTTGGCCAACCCAATATCTGGCAACCTTAATCTTTTCAGGCTCATCGATGTATGCGTCGTCCGGTTTGGATTTGCCCAAAACCGGTTCCCATACTTTACGTGCTTCATCCAAATTTTTGACCGCAATGCAAATGTGGTCGATTTTATTTACTTTCATCTCCTACCCCCATATTTTGAAATGATTGAAAATTTAATTTTCAATTCCGCCTCGTCCGGCTTAGCTGTTAAAAAGTGACTTTTGCCAGCGGCACCGTGATGGCATGATCCGGGCATACACAGCCGCATTCATTACAGTCCTCGCACAGAAACTCGGTAACCACCGGTCTGCCGTCCTGCACCCGGATGGCAACATCCGGACAGATTTCAACACACAAAGGCTCGGTCAAGCCACCGCACATGTTACATTTATCTAAATCAATTTGAGCAGCCATAATTATACTCCTGATAAATCGTTTTATACGTTTGGATAGTTAAAATCATTTAATTTTATTAATTTAATGAGTTGATTATCAACCGGCAACGAAAGTGCCGTTACTCCGCCTTGTACAGTCGCATGACGGTTTCGCCCTGCCCTCTGGCAATGGCTTTTTGCATCTCGATCTTTAAGGAAACATTCATAAACACGCTGACATCCTCTAAAATGGCCTGATACATCCGTTCCCGGCTCAAGGCGACTTCTTCCATGGGAACGCCGAACTCCTTGGCCCATGAGGGCCAGGGATCCCGGGTGCATTTGATAAAAATCTCGTCCGAATTCTCCCCTTTTTCAAGGGTCGCCAAACCGCCATCGGTGATCCAGAGCCCGGCCAATGCTTTGCCCAGAATCATCATAAACCCTTCCTCGCCTTTTAACCAATTCATACGGGGAAGCAAGCTTTTACCGATATCCCTGCCAAATACTTCGGCGGCTCTCAAGGCCACATCCTGTGGCTTGGCGCCGTCTCCGGCAAATTCCACCGCAACCTGACGCCACCGATAATACGTTTTTCCAATTTCATTCTGGGCGCTGTGCATCGCCCTCCAAAGTTTAGTTATTTCTTTTTCGGCATCAACTGGCATGATTTATACCTCCTTTTTAGATACGGATCCCGATACGGTAGCCGTCGTGGACTGCACTGGAAAGATTGCGGGGAATCAGTGCATCACCGATGATAAACAATTCGATTCCTTCTGACTGAACCGCTTTTTTCAGGCTCTCATTGGGCTCTCTTTGAGTCAAAACAATCGTGTCACATTTTATGGGCCACTGGCAGCCATCGTAGGTTTTGACAACGATGCCATCGGCATTTATTTCTACAATATCGCAATCATTGTAGGCTGTAATGCCGTTTTGCCGCATATAAATCATATAACGCCATTTAAACGAGGGATTGACGTCAAAGCCGGCGGTTTTGTCTTTTCCGACCAGGGTGACTTTTTTGCCCTGCTTGGCCAAATGCAACGCACACCCGATGCCGGGCTTGCGATTGCCCCAAACGACCACCTTTTCACCGACATCAGCCTTAGCGCTCATCACATCGGCAAGGGAGACCACTTTGCCGGTATCTGAACTGGCGCTCTCAATCGGCGAATAGATCGGACCGGTCGCCAGCACGACGGCGTCCGGCATTTCGTCTTCAATCAGATCCTCCGTTACTTCGGTTCCCAGATGGAACTCAACCCCGGCTTTTTTGCACATAACCTCCTGGTACTCGACACAAGTCCACAGCTCATCATCTCCATAAGGGGCATTCCTGGCTTCATTCAGGGTCCCACCGATAACATCACGTTTGTCGTAAACATGCACCTCATGCCCTCTCTGGGCCGCGACATAGGCGCATTCCAGCCCGGCCGGTCCGGCACCGACGATCATGATCTCTTTTTCTTCTTGCGCCGGAGCAGGATCGGCAAATTCCGGATTGGCCTCATGGGCACAAACGGGATTTATATAGCAGGTCATGGGCGCGTCTCTGAACAATCGCGCCAGACAGAGGTTGCAGGCCACACAATGTCGAATTTCCTCTTCTTTGCCTTCCAACACCTTCTTGGGCATCAGCGGATCCGCAATCATTGGACGACACATTTCCCAGATATCCAGCTCACCGGTGCCGATTTTCTCATTGGGCAGCTCGGGTTTGAACAACCGGTAGGCCATTTGAATCGGGACATCGACATGCTCCTTAGCCCGTTTGGCCAGATGAACCCAGTTGCCCATGGGAATGTCGCGGCTGATGACCGGATAGATGGATTCCTGCCAGCCGAGGGTGCAGCTGATATAGTCTGCCCCGGCTTCTTCCGCGATTTTGTAGGACTCGATCGATTCTTCGTGGGTATTGCCGCGGACGTCATCCAGCAGTTCTTCGAGGCACATGCGGATACCGACCGGCATATCCGGTGGACAAACCGCCTTAACACCCTGGATGACCTCGACGACCGCCTGCATTCTGCCGCGAATATCACCGCCGTATTCATCCGTGCGGCGATTGGTATAACTGGAAATAAAATTGGAGATCAAATAACCGACGATGCCGGATATCTCCATCACATCAAAGCCGGCTGCAACACCTCTTTTGGCCGCGTCAACATGCTGTTGGACCATCTCTTTGACTTCAGCGTTGGTCATTTCATACATCGGTTTAAAAATTCTAAGCCTTTGGGGTACTGTGGAAGGCCCGTGACCGGACTCGACCTCCACCGCACCGACACGACCGCAATCCATCAACTGGAATCCCGCAACCGCCTGTTGTTCATGAATAGCATCGGCAATGCGTTTTAAACCGGGGATAAACTTGTCATCCCAGGCCGCTGCCTGCCCGACATATCCCTGGCCTTTGCGGGCTTCATCCATGTAAACCCCCTGCATAAAACACAAACCGCCGACGACACCCTTGGCCCTTTCCCGCATGTAGGCCACACCGGAATCGGTGATAAACCCATCAAGCCCGTTCAAATTTTCCTCGGTGGCCGCATACTTGATACGGTTTGGCACAAGGAGATTGCCGATCTCGATCGGCTTGAACAGGTGCGGGTATCTTTTGGCTCCCGGATAGTCCGAATAATCCCATTCAAATAGTGTTTTTGCCATAACAAAAGCCTCCTGCTAGTTTGAGTGATTTGCCTTAAAAGCATCTACCAAAAGTTCAAACGTGCTTTCTAAATTGTCGAAAAGGGAATAAGACATATCTTTTAACAGCCAGCGGCTGATGATATGATCCATGGTTCCCACAAAAATATCGCGAGCAGCTCGGGAGTTGAGATCCGCTTTCATTTCTCCGGCTTCGCGGCCTTCCTCAAAAATGTCAACTAAATAAGCATAGAAATTTTTAACGTTGGAATAGACTTCGGTATTTAAAAAATTGGCGTTGGTCTTAAGGAACAGATAGACAATTTTGGCATCCAGCGGGGATTGCTCAACCCGTCGCATGTACCACCACAGGTACTTGCGAAGTTTGTTGACCGAGCCTTTAACGCCAAATAACTGCTCATCCAGATCCCGTACCAACTCGGATACCCAGATGTCGGGAATCATCAAAAGCAAGGCTTCTTTGCCCTGAAAATATTCGTAAAGTGCGGCTTCGGAGAGTCCCGCCCGCCTGGAAATATCAACGATGGTCGTCTTTTGGTATCCCTGCTCGGCAAAAAGTTTTTTGGCGGAATTGATAATACGTTCGCGGGTGTGTTCTTTGGAATTATTTTTTGCCATTATTATGGTAAGTGCGATTTATCGGAGCAGAAATTAGTTAACGTTATTGATCAAGTTATTATTTTAATTCCTTGTTATTATATATAATATTTTACTATAATAAAGCGGATGCTGGTGCTATCGGTAACCTTAAATATGACATTATCGAATCAGGTTTATATTTTTTTTAAGGTAATAATCAATTTATTCCGATAATTTCAAATTTAATTTATTGGCATTAGGTTTTTATTTGTTTGATATATTTGAAAATATTTATATATAGAATAAAATATCTAAAAAAACCTAATACCATTAGGAAACCCGACCGTCAAGTAATATTATTGTACTCGATACCAATGCTTACACCCGGCGTTTAACAGGTGAAGTATAGATTAGGACTACAAATCAACAACTTTTGACCACTTATGTATCCCTAAATATCAAGGCACCAAACTCTATTTGTCAAGCGACGACTAGTCTTGAAGCGATGATTTTGAATCCTTCAAATAATATCTTGACATCCACCCAACAATTATCTAAATAAGTGTTCCATAATTAATCAGTCAGAAATTTCGGAGAATTCATTAATGGAAGATTATCACTCAGGCAGATTATGGTTTTGGTATTATTTTGGGGGATACCGGTCTGCCTGGGGTGTGCTCTGAACGTATCAGCAAATAAAAACGAGCAAAAAACCGTGGGCATATCGAAACCTGCGGTTTTTTTATTTTTGAATAGCGTGGAAAAAGAAACCGCCTCTTCTCAGGACAATGGGTAACCACCGGTATTCAGCAAGCGCTTCTCTTAAGGAGTATAATTAAAAAATGTCCAAACCCAATATCATTTTAACAGGATTTATGGCCACCGGTAAAACCACCGTGGGCAAACTGCTGGCAGGGCAGTTGGGCTACGAGTTTGTCGATACAGACGAACTGATCGTCGAACGCAGCGGTCAAACAGTCGCCGAGATTTTTCGTGAAAAAGGTGAAGCCGCATTTCGCCGGATGGAATCCGAGATTGCCCAAGAACTGGGTGAAAAAGAGGGTTTTGTCGTATCCACCGGTGGCCGTCTGATGCTGGATCCGGCCAATGCAGCGGCCCTGAGCAGGCGGGGGAGAGTATTTTGCCTGGTTGCAACACCGGAGGAGATCCTGCAGCGCGTTGAAAGTGATACGCAGGTACGACGACCGCTGCTCGAAGTGTCCAATCCCATTGAGCGCATTGTTGACCTCATACAGCAACGGGAAGAAGACTACGGTCGTTTTCCGCAAATGGTGACGTCCGAAAAAACCCCGGACGAGTTGACCCGGAACATGGTCGGTATCTTCCAGGCCAATCCGGATTTGCGCATGTCGATTACTGCATCCGATGTTCGGTATGAATTCATCGTCGGAGGCGGAATCCTGCCGTTTGTCTCCCAGTTGGCAGGCATTGGCGGGCCGGTTGCCGTTATAACGGACAGCAACATCGGCCCACTGTACGCCGAAAGTTGCGGGCATACGGATGCAGTGATTACAGTTCCACCCGGACAGCAGCATAAAACATTAACCACTGTTCAATCCATTTGCGAAGAGTTGGTGGAAAAGGGTTTTGACCGCAGTACAACCGTTATTGCGCTGGGTGGCTCCGTTATCAGCGGACTGGCCGGCTTTGTCGCTGCAACCTACATGCGCGGCATCGATATTGTGCAATGTCCCACCAGTCTGTTGGCGATGGCCGATACAAGCATCGGCGGCAAGGCCGGAATTAATCTGCCCCAGGGAAAAAATTTAATCGGGTCCTTCAAACAGCCCAAAGCCGTCATCGCCGATGTGGCCACCCTGCAAAGCCTATCTCCGCGGGAGTTTGCCTCCGGCA
>CAMYLH010000091.1:7110-9690 GCA_947259065.1 uncultured Desulfobacterales bacterium | reverse complement strand
TTCCCCATCTTTACAAATCCATGCTTAGTGATGAGCAGTTTTCAATAGAAATTTCAGATTCACTTGATGATTGTGCTGAATATCTATCGGTTGATAAAATGCTTCTAGAGGAAGCAGTAAGGTAGAGAATCGGGATGTAGATGCTTATTAAAAATATAAATTCAAAAAATGGAGAATGATGCCACCATTTTCATTTTAATCTACAAAACAATTTTGCAGTTTTTAACTTTTCCCCCTCTAAATCAATCATACTAATTTCGTCAACAAGGGCAAAATCATCCAAGTTTTCTTCTTCCGCTTCAGCCATTCGTTTCACTGATTTATTCTTGTCCAACTTGCCATGAAAATATTCCTTGAAAATATTTCCATACCTATATTCCCTCATTTTGAATTCTTGATATTCATCTGCATCATTCACAGAGTGAAGATAAGTTCCCCATTGTTCTTCCCGTTTCTTTAGGTCATATGTTACATAATTTTTATCTATCTCATAGAGTTCCTCATCAATAAGATAGTCATTTAAGAACTTTCCAGTTACAGCCTTTTCAGCTTGACTTTGATTATGAGCTTCTAAAAAACGAATTGCAATAAGCCCATTCCTTAACGTGAATACCTATCCTCATCTTGATCGTTTTTTTTAATCCATCATTATTCCTTTAATCCAAGGTCTCAATTAAAAATCCCTTCTTCTAAAGAGATAAGGGTAACGTACCGATATTGATTGGTATGATCACATAAAAGAATAAAACCTATGGAAACGGATAGAAATTTAAAACAATTTGAAAGATTAATCATCCATACAGAAACATCCAATGGGGATAACAGATGAGATTTCATCCCGTACAGCATAAACCCCGGATGGCAATGGCCAATAAAAAATTTAGATAGGAATGACCAATGGATTACGATGAAAACAGACATGATTTACGTGAATGGGTGGAATGCAATATTTATGGTCTTCATTATTGTTTGGAAAAAGTTAAATTAATATCATTAATCTCAGAGGTACTTGAAAGATTGCCATCAAAAGATCGGGAAATTATTATGTACCAACGTTGTGTTCGTTTTATCGCACCGATTACTGCTAATAGTGTGACTGAACAGGTTTTTATTGACCCGATTAGCGTTAAAAATGAACAGAAGAAATTGTGCCATTGCTCCAAATGTAATGAGGTTCATTTTACTCCCAAGAATGGACAATATGACATGATGGTTGGCATATGGTTAGTATGTTTGAGTCCTGATATTCTGAAAAGATCAAAAGAGCAATCTCTGTATACCATAGCTCACGAACTTGCTCATGTTTACCTTGAGTATCCAAAAACAGCATCTATGATAGAGGGATTCACGGAAAAAGAAAGAGAAGTTGATAAACAGGTAATCAAATGGAATTTTGAATCAAAATTACGGCAAAAACAAATCAATTATACATATGGAGAAAAAAGCATACAAAAAAAGTCTTCCGTTGATGCAATATAGCGAATGGTAAATTAGATGTGTGGATGTGGGCAATTCATACTTTGGAGGGGTAACCGTCTCTTTGTAATCTCAATATAATCAGCATTGTTTTTAGATTCTCATTTCAATCAAATGCGGTCCCGGTTCAGCTATCGCCTTTTTTAATTCCTTAGCCAAATCCTCGCAGCTGTCTACGGCAATCGCCGGAACCCCCATCCCCCTGCTGATCTGCACCCAGTCGATGGCCGGGTTTCCCAAATCCGTTAATGATTGTGCATAAGGGCCGGGTGTTGTGATGTCGGCACGGGCAAACTCAATATTTAAAATTTGATAGCTGCGATTGGAACAGATGAGGGTGGTAATGTTTAAGGATTCCCGTGCCTGCATCCAGAGCGCCTGTAAGGTATACATGGCGCTGCCGTCGGCCTGAAAATTGATGACCGGTCGCTGAGGGCAGGCGATGGCCGCACCGACGGCACAGGGCATTCCGTAGCCGATAGCGCCTCCGGGCAACATCAGCAGCGTATGGGGCGGCAGAGTGGGTCCCAGCTGGAAATACTCAGCCCCGGAGGTTATGGATTCGTTAACGATAATGGCGTTTTCAGGCTGCAGCGCCGCCAGGATGAGGCAGGCATATTGAGCCGTCAATTCGCCTTCAGGAAGCTCCGGACGCTGAACTTGCGAGGAGCCGACAGCCGCACTATCGACGCTGCCGGGTGCCTCGAGGGCATCGGCCAAATCTTCCAGCGCTTGCGGCAGGCTTTTATCTGCAGCCTTTAATCGACAAATATCCTGATTCTCGTTGAGAAGTCTGCTTTCATACCCCTGCCAGCCAAAAAAGGTCACCGGTTCAGCGGCACCCGCCAGCACGACTGCTTGGTATTTGGATAACAGGTCCAGTGACTGTCTGGGAAAATAAGGTATAAATTCCGTGGCCGCAATCCCGGCACCCCGTTCCATGCGGGCTGGAGCGCGTTCCGATAAAAGATCACAGCCGGTTTTGGCTTTAATTCCGGCGGCTGCCGCCAAGCCTCTCTCGCGCAGCGCCCGGCCGCCCAGAATGAGGGCGGTTTTTTGATCGGTCCGCAGCAGAACGGCAGCCCGTTCGATGGATTCCTTATC
>CAMYLH010000091.1:0-7074 GCA_947259065.1 uncultured Desulfobacterales bacterium | reverse complement strand
CGTCAAGGCGGCCGTGATAGCAGCGGCGGTATCCTTTGATAAATTTTGAGGCGTACTGCTGGTACGCTGCCAGCCGGAAACGGTTTCCGCGAGCGTAGCAATGTCCATGCTCAAAGGTGCATTAACCGCCCGGTGCCAGGTTGCGTGGTCGCCAATAACATTTAACACCGGTGTCCCGCCCCGCCGGGCATTGTGCAGGTTGGCAATGCCGTTGCCCAAACCCGGTCCCAAATGCAGCAATGTCATGGCCGGTTTGTCCACCATCCGGCCATAGCCGTCGGCCGCCCCGGTACAGCAGCCTTCAAATAGACCCAGAATGGGTCGGATACCGGCAACCGAATCAAATGCGCACACCAGCGGCATTTCGGTGGTACCCGGATTGGTAAAACATACTTCGATGCCGGCCTTTACGGCAGTCCTTATCAGCAGTTCAGCTCCGGTCATATAAAGTCCTCTCCAATTGAATGAAGTTTAAATCTATTTTATATAGACTCCAAACTCACAACTGATTCATCGATACCAGATGACAGATTCCAGAAAACAGAATACGGAGCCCGGATATTAGATAGCCTGGAGAGTTCATTACCGCGACCCTTTAATCCTCCAGCACCCGCAATTGATCGTTATCGTGCTCTTGTTTATCTAAAAAATCAATCTATTGCCTTAAAAACACTTATATGAAACTACATTCAAAATAACAGTTTTGCCACTAAGCCACTAAGCCACGAAGGGATGATATGTATGTTAAAACATCAAATCAATTATGGGTGCGGGACCAATAAATTTTACTGTAATCTTAGTGCCTTGGTGTCTTTGTGGCTGAACAAATAACATCAAAGTTTCGTTTCGATTTGACCGGCCGTTTTGTTGGCCGGCGGCTGGGCTGAACCCCGAACCTCTGAACCCTGAACGGTTTTCCCCTTTTATTCTAACCCAGAAAAATCCGCCTTGCGGCCTTCGAAAAATGCGGCTAAGGCTTCCGCGAATTCAGCGGACCCAAGCCGTTCGGCAAAATGCTTCATCTCTTCCGTCATGGTGTCGGCAATGTCCCCGGATATGGATCTTTTCAACAGTGCCTTGGTCAATCGTACCGAAGCGGGAGGTTGTTGTGCCAGTTTCTGCGCCTGGGCATAGGCTTTATCGATAACCTCCGAGTCCGGATAGACGGCATTGACCAGTCCGATTTCAAGGGCTTTGACCGCCGAAAAAAACTCGCCAAGCAGCAACAGCTCGGATGCCTGCTGGTGTCCGATGAGCCTGGGCAACAAAAAACTGGAAGCCGCCTCAGGGCAAAGCCCCAGGTTAACAAACGGCAGTCTGAACTGTGCATTTTGGCCGGCATATACCAGATCGAAGTGCAGTAACATGGTTGTGCCGACGCCAATGGCAGTGCCCCCGACGGCTGCCACTAGGGGTTTTTTCGCACGGCCAATGGCCACCAGAAACCTATTCACGTGCCTGACCTCGCTATCCGGCTTGAAATCTTTAAAATCCTGCAAATCGTTGCCGGCGGTAAAACAATCCGGCGTGCCCTGCAGAAAAATAACCCGAATCTCGTCGTCCTCTTCCGCTCGCATAATGGCATCGGCCATGGCGGCATACATGGCAATGGTCAGTGCGTTTTTCTTTTCCGTCCGGTTTATTTTAATACGAAGGATATGTTCCTGTCTCTCTGTAATAATTTCGCTATTCGTATCGACTGCACTCATTTTAATTATCCATTTGTTTGGTTGAATGGGTTGATTGGTTGACTCGGGTGATTGTAATATACTGAGGTCCGTGGAGTAAAGGTCTGTTGTGTTGAATTGCAATTTTTTTTATTTTTAGGCGATCCTGGTTTTTTGTCATTCGTTATTCGAGAATGATGATTCCTTTATCTTATAATTCACCTATAAATGATATATCATAATGGCATGTATTCGTCTGAAACTATTAACCAATAACGAATAACTTCCAATTGGTTTTTAACTCAATTGGGGTACAACCTTTATTAAAGAGAATGTCCGTGTTTGTCTGTGTGCGTCCGTGGCTATTTTCACCGGGCACAATTTCCGCCTTCCCACTTCCCTCCGGGGCCGCTTCCAGCCCGTAGGCTTATAGGCCTTAGGCTTACAGGCCGGAGGGTAGGCCCCAATCGCCCCTACGGGCAGGAGGCCAAACCCCAACTAATTTCTTTCAAAGACAGCCGCGATCCCCAGGCCGCCGCCGCCGCAGATACTTTCCAATCCGAATTTTGCGCCGCGTCTTTTCATTTCGTGCAGCAATGTCACCAGCACCCGGGTACCGGTGGCGGCAATCGGATGCCCCAGAGAGATACCGGAGCCGTTGACGTTGACCTTTCCAAACCCTTGCGGTCCCACACCCATTTGCTTTAAATCGGCCAGGACCTGGGCTGCAAAAGCTTCCTGAACTTCGATCAGATCCATTTGATCGATGGTCGCTTGCGCCGAATCCAGCGCTTTCTTGACGGCTGCCGGAACGGTTCTGTACGTATGTCTCGGGTCATCCGCGACCACGGCACATGACTTCAGATGTGCCAGGGCCTCGACACCCAATTCTTCTGCTTTTTTTCGCGAGGTCACTACTACCGCTGCGGCGCCGTCATTTTCGGTAGAGGAATTGCCGGCAGTGCATACGCCGCCAAGCACGGGTTTAAGACGACCAAGCTTCTCGAGCGTAGTGTCGGATCGCGGATTTTCGTCACGATCGATAACTAGCGAGGGCCCTTTGCCTTGGGGAATCGTAACCGGAGTTATTTCATCGTTAAATTTGCCCTCCGCCTGGGCTGCGCAAGCTTTTTGGTGACTTGCCAAAGACCACTGGTCGCAGGCCTTTCGGGTGATGTCTTCTGCCTGGGCGGCGGTTTCAGCCCAGGTCATCATGGCCGGTAGGACACCATAGCGTTCCTCCGGCTGCGACATCACCCGGGCCCGCTGAATTCGGTCAAAAAAACGAAGTCCCCAAATTGACAGATCGCCATGGCCTCGCGGCATTCCCGGATGTCCGCCGACGCCCCATTTGATATTTCCCGGAAGATAAAATTCGGCATTACTCATGCTTTCCACACCACCGGCCACGACGATCTCCGCCTGATTGGTTTGTATCAGGGCAGCAGCCAGGCGAACCACATCCAGACCGGTACAGCATCGCCTGTCAATCGTCAAACCCGGGATGGTTTCGGGCCAACCGGCTTTAAGCAGTGCCATACGGGCAATATTTACGTATTCGCCGTTCTGATAGGACTGTCCCATGATGACTTCATCCACCTGATCGGGCTGAATATCTACTCGTTTAAGGACCTCGTTTAGAACCAGACCTGCAAGATCGTATGCTTCGACCTCTCTGAGCGCACCCATGTATCTGCCAACCGGTGTTCTTACCGCGCTGAGAATGACAGGTTGATTCATAAAAAAACTCCTTAAATGAATGGATTCATCTATATTTACTTATTTTTAGACAGGATTACAGGATTTGTTGGATTTTCTTATTCTTTGTTTCCGGATGAAACTTTGAATGTGATAACTAAACTTTCTAAGAATCCCATCAAAAACCCAAACGCATCAATGCTTTAAAAGATTTCGCGATATCACCATCCGTTGAATTTCACTGGTACCTTCAAATATCCGGTACAGCCGGACATCGCGCAGAAACATTTCTATGCGGGATCCTCTCAGATATCCACGATCCTCGACAATAAAAGCGGTAACCCCGCCCCGGGCGCCTTTATCTTCATCGGTCACCGCAATGGTGGTAATGACATTGGCGCAATCCCCATTGGGGATAAATAATTTGGCGCCGTTCAAGATCCATTTATCTCCTTCCAGAACGGCACTGGCTTTGATATAGGAAGCGTCGGAGCCGGCATCCGGCTCGGTGAGTGCGAAGGCAGCCGTCCATTGACCGCAAGCGATCCGGGACAAATACCTTATACCAATATCGAAATACCAAACAAATTCGAATATCAAATTGCCCAATGTCAAAAACAAAATCATATCGCGACTTCAAACAAGGATACGGTTTGGAGTATTTGAATTTTGACCATTGAAGATTTTTTCCGCAATCAAATCATTCCCATTTCTGCATACCAAATTCACAATTCAAAATTCAAAATTTCCCCTTCCTGTTTCCGCATTCTTTTCTCTGACATCTGTCCTCTGCCATCTGTCCTCTATCCTCTATCCTCTGCCTTCTGTCCTCTGCTTTTCAAAACCCCCCGTTCGGCATCTCAACGACCTCGCGGCCCTCTCGCAAGGCGTTATCCATGGTCGCCAGGGTATGCGGCAGGGTCACATCCGTAAAATACGTCGCCTGCAAAATTTTGCCGATATAGAAACTATTCTTTCTGCCTTTTTCGATGGTTCGGGCCGCAATGATGGCCATATCCAGCAAACGCCAGGTCATGGTGACTTCGCCGAAGGCCGTCAGGGCCGGGTATGTATTGGAGGCCCATTGCAGGGGGTCGGATTTCATCTGGTCTCTCATCTTCTCAGATACCGCTGTCAACCTGGCGAAGGTTTGGGCAAGTGCAGTCACCTGGCCCCCCAATAGCGGGTGCTCCCGGTTTTCCAGGCAGAACTTATCAATTTCGGTCTTGTAAGCCTTAAAAGGTGCCCCGCCATTGATCCGCATTTTTCTGCCCATCAGATCCATGGATTGAATCCCGTTGGTCCCCTCGTAGAGGGACATGATTTTGGCATCCCGCAGGTACTGCTCAAGCGGATATTCTTTGCAATACCCGTAGCCGCCCAGACACTGAATCGCGGTTTCACACACCCTGAACCCCATGTCCGAGCAATAGGCTTTGATGATCGGGGTCATGAAATCGAGCAAGTTTGCGAAGTGCTGCTTCTGATCCCCTTCGGGAAGTTCCAGGGCCTGATCCTGCCAGAAAGCACCGGTGTAAATCATGGAACGCATACCATCTACCATGGCCTTCATCCACAACAGCATGCGGCGCACATCCGGATGATCGATAATCGGTACATCTCCTGATTTTCGTCCGGCAATGTCTCGTCCCTGAACCCTGGCTTTGGCATATTCGAGTGCATTTTGATAGGCGGTGCTGGCCAACGTCATACCACTGACCCCTGTATTTATCCTGGCAGCATTCATCATCTGAAACATATGCGCCAGACCCCTGTTGGCCTCACCGCACAGGTAACCGATGCAATCATCGCTGCCGCCGAAATTCAGCACACAGGTCGGAGATGAATGCAACCCGAGTTTATCCTCCACGCCGCCGCAGAGAACATCGTTGGACCCTTCGATGGCTCCGTGCGGATCGACCCTCATTTTCGGCACCACGAATAGCGAGATCCCTTTGACACCCTCGGGTGCACCGTCAATGCGGGCAATGACCAAATGAATAATATTTTCCGTCAGATCGTGATCCCCCCAGGATATAAAAATCTTGGTCCCTTTCATCTTATAGTGATCGCCCTGGGGATAGGCGGTCGTTTGAAGACCTGCCAGGTTGGAGCCGGCATCCGGTTCCGTCAGGCACATGGTGCCGGCCCAGGTACCGTCGAACATTTTGGGTACAAAACGCTTCTTCAGCTCCGGGGACCCGAAAGTTTCAATCAGATGGGCCGCCCCGTGGGTAAGACTCGGCGCCATGTTAAAAGCCTGACAGGCGCCATACATCATGTCATTGATGACAATACGCATCATATTGGGAAAGCCCTGACCACCGTATTCGGGGTCCCGGGCGGCGGCAATCCAGCCGTCCTGACCGTATTGTTTAAACGCTTGCCGGAATTCCAACGGACACGAGACTTTTCCATATAGATAGTTAACACCGTATGTCTCACCGATTTCCTGCAAAGGATCCACCACACCCTTAGCAAAGTTAATGGCCTCGGCGACCAGCATGTCGAAGGTTTTCTCATTGAGCCCTTGGTAGCGATCCAGCGCATTTAGGGAGCCGTATTGGAGCTGTTCCTTTAAAATGAAAAAAATATCTTTCTGATTGACTTTGAAATGTCCCATTCGTTTTCCCGATTCTTTAGGCAGATGTAAGAAGCAACACGGTGCCTCAGTCAATACATGAATTTGAGAATTATCCCAGTTGGTTTAGACTATCAATATTATTTTTAAATGATATATAAAAACAATAAAAAAACTATTTAAGATTTCAAAATGAACAAAAATCGAAATTCAGACTTTTTACGAATCCATCAATATTTGAGCTTAGATCACGATCCTAACTACCATAGGAGGTTCCAACCGATGCAGATAAAAAAAATATTTGTGGCAGGTGCGGGATTGATGGGCGGCGGTATCGCTCAAGTCTGTGCGCAGGCCGGTTATCATGTCACCATGCGGGATGTTAGCGATGAAATACTCCAAAAAAGCTTAAAAACAATTCGCTGGTCTGTGGGAAAATTCGTGGAGAAAGGCAAAGTGGCAGGCACCCTGGAGGAAATTATCGGACGCTTAACCGTCACCACCGATCTGGCAGCTGCCTCAGATGCGGACTTCGTGTTCGAGGCGATTATAGAAGATCTGGCAGCCAAGAGAGAAGTGTTTGCCAAGCTTGATAAATTATGTCCGGCTCACACCATTTTAGCGACCAACACCTCGGCCATCCCGGTTACCGAAATTGCAGTGGCGACGCAACGGATACCCAAAGTTGCCGGAGCCCATTTTTTCAGTCCCGTCCCCATGATGAGAGCAGTAGAAATTGTAAAAGGCCTGGGCACTTCCGATGAAACGGTTGAAATTGCCGACAACCTGTGCAAGTCCATCGGCAAAGAAACCATCCGGGTCAATATGGATGTGGCCGGGATAGTCCTCAACCGCCTCAATTTTCCTAGTACGATAGAAGCCATCAAACTGGTAGAGTCGGGTGTCGCCACGGTTGAAGACATCGACAAGGGAATGCGGCTGGGGTTTGGCAGGCCGATGGGTCCTTTTGAGACCGCAGATATGGCGGGCCTGGATATTGGGTTCAATGCCATGACGGCGGTTTATCGGGAAACCCGGGATGAAAAATTTCATCCGCCCATGCTGTTGCAACGAAAAGTGACACTTGGACAATTGGGCCGTAAAACCGGTATCGGCTGGTATCGATAT
>CAMYLH010000090.1 GCA_947259065.1 uncultured Desulfobacterales bacterium | reverse complement strand
CGCCGAGTTCACTGACGACACATCACCGCTGAGGTAAAGAAAGGATTTACCGCCCAGGCCTG
This sequence comes from uncultured Desulfobacterales bacterium, assembly GCA_947259065.1. Lineage (GTDB taxonomy): Bacteria > Desulfobacterota > Desulfobacteria > Desulfobacterales > JAFDCJ01 > JAFDCJ01. The sequence goes on along the minus strand of CAMYLH010000090.1, from coordinate 8,868 downwards.
TGGCACATCTAATTTCTATAATGTCCACATCTGCTGCTTTGACTGCTGCATCCGCAGCCATGATTGAGGATGCCACCGAGAAGGTTTCGATGACAGCGAGGGAATCGATGTCCTGAATCCGAGTGGTGGCCGTCAGAGCCGGAAAAATTGAGGAGTGAACGTTGGGGATGATAAAATCATCGACCAAAAACTCGCCGGCCACTTCCTTGCCGACCTCTGATGCACGCTCCACCGAATCCACATCGCCGGATACCAGCACCATGTATTTGCCGGCGCAAATCGGCTGCGCCATTACCAGGTCGACGTCGGAGGCTTTTAACATTTCGTCAGCGACCTGCACCCCTTTGGCGATGCTGTTGAGTTCAATCATGGCAATGGCTTTGAGTTCCATATTTGGTTCCTATACCGGTCTTGCGAGATATACCTGCTTAATTCTTTTTTAATAAGATTACCGCTGCTCGAAGAAATGCCTAAAATTCCAAATGCCTAAATTGACTAAAATTAAGGAATTCTGTCTATTCTTTAATTGACCTCGCCGGAGGCGTTTCAGAAATTTTAGCTCACTTTAGCTCATTTTAGACACTTTATATTTGTTTTACTGCTTTATCACTATATTTTCACCAACCGCCTCAACCTTCCCATCAATACTGGCATGCACCCTTGCCCCCAGCGCGCCTTCGGGGATTTCTCCTATCAGGTCTCCTTTGTTTACCCTGTCACCCGTCTTTACCACCGGCACTGCGGGCTGTCCCAGGTGCTGCTGTAAGGGGATGGAGACCTGGTTTACCCGGATATCATCTCCATAAAAAGGCGGATGGATATCGTATTTCGTCACTTCAAGTCTTTCCATGAGCCGATTCAGCGGGATTTTGCGCGTATCGTTAAATATCGATACCTGATAGGCTTCGCGCTTGGGTTCTCTTTTTACGCCTTCTTTCAGCAGTTTCTGTTTGACGGCAGCGTTAATCTCCCGGGGCGAGAGCATCATAGGGCAGGCAAATTTTTCGCAGACGCCGCACTCCGAGCAGATCAGGGCGTCATCCAATACGTCTCCGGCCCAGCCCGGATTATAGGCCAGATGCCGCATGATCCGGTGGGGTTCCAGGGCATGACCGATGAGATATCGCGGGCAAAGATCCGTGCACCGTGAACACTGGGTACAGGCTGATTTGGCGATAAACCGCATCTGGTCCAGACTTCTGCATTTGTCGCGGACGACGTTGTGGTTCGAGGGTAAAACAATAATCCCGCTGGTCGTTTTCGTTATCGGTGCAGACCCACTGGTGAGGACCTTGCCCATCATAGGCCCCCCCATAACGATACTAAAATCAGAGATTCTTGGTCCTCCGGCCAGCTGAATTACAGCATTTGCGGGTGTGCCGATGGGGACTTTGCAGACCATCGCTTGATTGACCTCGCCGCAGACGGTCAGATAACGATCTGTGACCGGTATATCGGTTATTGCGCGGGAGACATTTAAGAGCGACTCCACATTGCTGACCACCGCCAATACATTCAGAGGAATTCCGCCTTCAGGTACGATTTTTCCCAGAACTTCATTGACCAGAATAAATTCGTCTCCGGCCGGGTAGAAGTCTTCCAGTTCAAACACCTTGATTCTGCCGGCATAACCGTTTTCAGACATTTTTTCTCGCAACGTCGCCAAGGCTCTGGTGTGTTTGGATTTCAGGCAAATGGTCCCCTCATCGGATCCGGTGCAGTTCATGACTGCAATCAGGCCGTCCAATACCGGACCGGGCTGATGCGTCATGAGATATGGATCACCGGCGAGCAGCGGTTCGCAGGAGGCCCCGTTGGCCAAAACCATTTGTACTTCAAATTGAAGCTTTACATGGGTTGGAAAACCGGCCCCACCGGCCCCGACCACGCCGGCTGCCCGAACTTTATCAACGATATCCGCTCTCATTTACTTTTTCCGACGTCATCTTCGGCCACTTCCAGGTTATCAACGATGCCCACCACCGCCGCATCAACCGGAATGAGACGGTCCTTGTTGAAGGCCTGCATGGCCGGCGCGCCCTGGGTAACGATAACGAGTTCGCCAAACCCCGCCCCGACCTCGTCAGCGGCGACCAGTACATCGCCGTCCGGCTGGAGGTTCTTTCCCAAAGGCTGGATGAACAAGAGCCTTAAAGCGGATATCTCCTCTTTTTTCTTGGTGGACCAAACGTTTCCGATCACCTTCGCAATTAACATTCTAATTATCCTCCGGCCAAATAAGCCCTAAAAAAAGGCCGATTCACTTGAGATGTTCGGCCTGCTCAATGGCGGCCATGCTGGCTTTGACGTCTGCGATATCCCCAAAGATTCCGATCATAGTGATATGTTGGGGACAAATTCCCTTCAGGTCATAAACTCGGACATCGGCCGCTTTTTCAGCCACATCCGCCGCGGCAATCATATCTACCACTTTACCTTGAACAAGCCCGACAGCGGTAAAAGGAACTTCGGCTTCAGCAAAGATCTTCTTGCCGACTGCTCCCACACGCTGCCTCAAAAATTCAAAGACTCCCGGTGCAGGGTGGGATATTATTTGCGTACTGAAAGCCATGGTGAACCCCTTCGTAATGAACTAATAACTACTCATAAAGCGAATTGCTTTTAGGCCAGCGGCAACGCTCGAGTTAGACTCCGCGAGGCCGAACATCGAACCGCAGAATCCTCCGAAGGCGGACAAGTTTCGAAGGGTGGTTCCGCTTTGCTCAATGGGGGTATGAGTCAATTGGAAAGGAACTTCTCACCACCCAGTTCGCTGGCAAAAAAAACTATTCAGTTTTGGGAATGGTATACTCGATATCGCCATGCGGCCTGGGGATGACGTGTACCGAAACCAGTTCACCGACCCGCTCAGCAGCTGCCCCGCCGGCGTCCGTCGCAGCTTTTACCGCTCCGACATCACCCCGCACAAAAACAGCCACAAGACCGCCGCCCACAAATTCGCGGCCGACGAATTTCACCTTCGCAGCCTTCACCATTGCATCTGCCGCCTCAATGGCGCCTACCAGACCTCTGGTTTCTACCATACCTAACGCTTGTTCAGCCATTCTACGTTACCTCCCAATCTAAGGTTTTTAATTTCGGTTTTTAGTTAATAAAGCACAATTTTCTTTATAAAAAATTTTAGGATATAAAACTACCTGATGCTGGTTACTGGTCACTGGACACTGGTTTCTGGTTCATATAAGAAACTTGGTCGATTTCGGCTTAAAAACGCAGTGCTACCCATAGCCAACCCAATCAACCAAAAAAAACTCAATCAACCCAATCAACTATGCGCTTCTACCGCTCTCCAATCTCCCGCCGGCAACTCGCAGGCCATTCCTAGCATCCAGTATCGAACATCCAGCATCGAGGATCAGCGTTTTAATCGAATTGCTCTGGCCTGCATCGACCATTCTTTGGGGACTTCTATTGTGACCGTCGCGGTCTGATCCATTCTTTTAGTCTGGCGGACCGCCACTACCTTTGCATCGCCTAATGTCTGCCCGGCCCGATTAAGTGCGGTGACGACATCGCCCGTATCCGGAAGGGGCCGGTATTCGTATGGCATCATGACCGTGGCCTTGCCCTCGGGGAGGCTTTCGTCCACCATAACGATCGCTTGCCCGGGACAGATGTAGACGCAGGTCTGACAGGCAACGCATTTTTCGCCATCCAGCTGGGGAAGATTGGTAATGTCCTCGCCCACGATGATGGCATCTACATGGCAGCTTGATTCACAAGGATTGCAGGGAATATCTTCCATGCATTCGATCGACGCCACCGGGCCTTTTCGACGCCTGGCCTCGGAAGGAATTCCCGGGCTGTTTTTGAGTTCTTCGTCAGTTAGAAAGCCCGTTTTTGATGATTCAGAGGGCATTCATCGTTCCTTTCATCACCGCGTTTAAATATTGTTTGGCCTTGCCGCGTTGCTCACCGTGGCTTCCGCTGCGCAAACCTTTCATGCTCGCATATTGCTGAACGCGCTGCTCGAGAAACGTTCGTTCTTCCAGATATCCCAGACTGTGAGCAATGGCCAGCCCAGCGATGCGGCCCTCGATGACAGCCGTGCTGGCTTCTTCGATACCCGACACATCCCCTGCCACGTAGACGCCCTTGACAGATGTCTCCTGGTTCTCGTCGTGGGCAGGTATCCTGCCGCCAAGGGCCGGCACGAAAGCGGTCTTGCAGCCCGCCATGCGCAGCAGCTGAGTCATGGGATTGAGGCCGACAGCGATACAGATGGTGTCCACATCAAAACGTTTTTCAGTTCCCGCAATCGGTTTCCAGGAATCGTCGACTTCAATTATGGTGGCGCCTTCAACGCAATCGCTGCCATGGGCTGCTTTAATCGTATGGGACATAAAGAACGGCACGCCGACTCTGGCAATTTTGGCGGCATGGACGGCATACCCGCCGATTTCGGGCGCGGCATCGATGACTGCCGCTACGCGACTGCCGGCCTGCATCATCTGGTAGCTGACGATGACACCCACGTTACCGGATCCCACCATGAGGATGTCGTTTCCGGGCCGGATCCCATGGATGTTGGCCATGGTTTGCGCCGCTCCGGCACCGATGACACCGGGCAGCGTCCAACCCGGGAAAGGAATCATATTTTCCGATGCACCAGTAGCTACCAGGGTTTTCTGGGCTTTGACCTGTTCGATGCGGTCTTTGATCATGACATTCATAGCGCCGTTTTCATAAATACCCAGCACCACCGAATTCAAGGAGACTTCCACGCCGAGCTCTTTGGCTTCATTTAAAAAACTGTTGCCGATGTTAAATCCCCGTTCCTTGGCACGATGTTCCTGAGATCCGAAAAATTTGTGAATCTGCTTGAACAGCTGGCCGCCGGGACGGTCATTTTCATCATAGACGACCACCTCGACACCGTTTTTAGCGGCTTCAATCGCCGCCGCCAGACCGGCGGGTCCGGCACCCACACAAATCATTTCATATCGGCGCATGACTTACTCCGTTTTTTTCTCCGGACCATTACCTTTTTGGGTTTCGACGACCATTCCCGCCTTCAGCGGTTCGACGCAGGTACGGACGTTCAGTTGGCCGTTGACGACCATAATGCAATCCGTGCAGCGGCCGATGGCGCAAAACATGCCCCGGGGTTCATTGCGGCGGGATGTATACCGGTGAATCATCACACCCCCACTGCGCAGGGCAATGGCGATGGGCTCCCCCTCGAAGCCTTCCATGGATTGTCCGTCAAAGGAAAACTGGACCTTGCTGCCTTTTTCAAAAGTTCCCAAAACCGGGTGTTCTTCGATACGCATGTTTATATTTCCAAAATCTTATAATAGATTGCACTTTGACCGTATGACATCGCCAACAGTAATTTCAGCTGGAAAGGTTTGCCGGTTATCCCGTTTGCCGGATGTCCCGTAAAAAATTGAGTTTTTTTATCGGCCGGCCGGCCAACGGGTCAACCTATCAACCGGCCAACGGTTTTAAAAAAAGCCAAACGGCTCGGTAAACGTATAGTTGGTGCCCACCAGCGGAATGCCGGTCATGGCGCAGGATTCCAGGGTCATGGACCTCAGATCTTCCCGCTCCATATTGGCCAGAGCTGTTTTGCCGGCAGCCTTGGCAATCAGAACGGCCTCGTAAGTCATGCCCTCGATATAATTCGCGATTTTTTGGGCGGCAGCGTCAATATCAAGTTTTTTGCGGCGTTCCGGGTCCTGGGTGCCGATGCCAAAGGCGCATTTGCCTTCATGGCAACGCAGGCAGACCACACAGCCCATGGCAACCATCGCTCCGGTTCCGATGGCGACCGCATCCGCTCCCAGAGCCAGCGCTTTGACAACATCGGACCCATCCCTGATGCCGCCGGAGACAATCAGGCTGATTTCCTCTTTGACACCCATTTCTTCCAAAGCACGGACAGCCTGAACCAGGGCGGGCAGGGTAGGGATCCCGAGGTGGGCCGAGGCAACCACGGGGGCTGCACCGGTACCGCCTTCGGATCCGTCCACAACGATTCCATCGGCACCGGTCTTGGCTGCAATTTTAACATCCTCTTTGACACGGCCTGCGGCGATTTTAACAAATATCGGTATTTTCCAGTCCGTAACGTCTCTGAGTTCCTGGATTTTAAGGACCATGTCATCCGCACCAAAGATATCTCCGTGGCGCGGATGACTGTGCAGGTCTATGCCTTCCGGAAGTTGGCGAAACTCAGCGATTTCCTTGGTGATTTTACTTCCCATCAGGTGACCTGACAGACCGGGCTTGGCGCCGATGCCGCAGATAATTTCCAAAGCATCGGCTGCTTCGATATTTTTAAGGGAGAAGCCCATGCGACTGGGGGTAATCTGGATGACTTGCTTATAGGAATTATCTCTTTCCTCGGGCAGCAGCCCCCCTTCTCCATTGTTGATGGAGGTTCCAACAATCTGGGTGGACTTCGCCAGAGCGGTCTTGGCCTCTTTACTCAGGGCACCGTAGGACATACCGGAGATCATGATGGGGGTTTCAATGACCAGGGGATTCTTGGCAAAGCGTGATCCCAGGACGGTTTGCGTCTTGCAGTCCTCACGGTAGGTATCGATCGACAGGCGTGAGAGCTGCGAAGGCAAAACCAGAAGATCGTCAAAGGAGGGAAACTTTTTCGTCGCTCCGCAGCCGCGGATACGATGCTTGCCCGTTTCGGCTTTGTGTTTGATCTCGGAAATCGTCTCGGGGCTCCAGACACCGCGCTGAATATCCTTGACCGTCACTTTTTTTGATTTTTCCGTCATTTCTGCGCCTCCGTCTGTCTATGGGTTGGTTTGAACAAGACATAATCATGCCGGCCGGAGACGTTCGGCACGATACTTTTAAAGTCATCGACGCCTTGTTCAATATTGTATTTCTTAAAGAGCGCCGCTACGGCTTTTTTTTCTTTGTCTTCAATGGGGATCAGGGTGACATTCCCCCCGAGTTTGTTTTCAACCTCCGGATCGAGAACGTGGATGACACCGTTGTACATGGACTCCCCAATTCCATTGCCGACGGTACCCAAAAAAATGATACGGCCTCCCAGGGTCATTTTGCCGCACCCGACTCTCCAATTCCTTTACCGACCTCGCCCAGGAATATGATACGACCTCCCAGGGTCATTTTGCCGCACCAAAGACCCACGTTGCCGCACACAATCAGATTGCCGCCCTTCATGCCCCAACCGGCGCGGCTGCCGCTATGGCCTTTGACCACAATGGTGCCGCCCACCATGGAGGGCGCGCAATTACTGCCCGTATTCATCTCAACGATAATTTCACCGGCACTCATATTGTCACCTGTATATAAACCGGTATTACCCTTGATGATGATGGCCGGGCCCTGCAAAAAGCCTCCGGTATAAAACCCGGTACTGCCTTCCACCGACACCGTCCGCTTGCCTTTGAGCGCTGTAGCGAAGTTATGGACGGAATGGGGATTCTCCACAACAATATCGTCGTCTTGCAGGATCAACTCCCTGAGTTTGCGGTTCACATCCCGGGTGCTCATCCCAGCTATATCTAAACGGACCATACCCTTACACCTCCTGGTTCCATCTCCGTTGCATAGACATCGGAGATAATAGGGGTTAATGAGATCTGTTCCGACCCGAAAAGAACAGTACCGTCTTCTCCTTCATAAAACACCACCGGTTTAAATGCCAGCCGATCCCGCAAAGCACCGATTTGATCAGCGGTGGCGACCAAAATGGTAAAGAGCCCGTCAAAGGTATCCAGAGCCGTGTGAAGGGCGCCTTCCAGGTCCTGTCCCTTTTCCTTCATTTCATAGGCGATAAAATGAGCAGCCATCTCAGTGTCGTTGGCTGTTTTGAAGCGAACTCCGAGGTGTTCGAGCTTCCTCCTCATTTTAAAATAGTTCGTAAACTGGCCGTTGTGTACGAGGGACAGTTCCGGGTAGATGTAGGACACAAACGGGTGGGCAAAGTTGATATTTTCAACACTTTCGGTTGCCAGCCGCACATGACCGATGCCGTGAGTACACGTTCCGGCTTTAATCTCATGGAATTTTATGAGATCTTCGGCAGAGCCCTGATCCTTGTAAACTTTGATTTGTTTTCCCAGAGAGTGGACACATAAGTTTTCATCGGAGTCTATATCCCAGTGCAAGCTGGATATCTGGCCCGGGTCCATATTAATGGACCCTTCGAAGAAGGTAAATACACCTCCTCCACGATAGACTTTTGAATTCGCAATCCGGCCGTACTTTTCAAAGATATCGTGGAGATTCGTTTCATAAGCCGGGTCTGTCATGGAGACCCGGGCCTGAATATCGTCGCGTTGCTCATAAAGGGCCAGACCCGTGGCATCGCGGCCCCGGTGGACCAGCTCTTTGAGCATATTGACCAGATCGGATTGCAGCGTATCACTTTGTTTGACGATGAGTCCTGCTATTCCGCACATGGTGAACCTCCCATGATTGATTGTTAATTATAAATGTATAAGATCTCGTTGAATAGTTTACTGGCCGAATGGTTGATTAGGTAAATTATAGAGATAATTTCAAAATGTTACGATTATTGAAATATAGAGGGTCAAATTAATTTGCAAATATGGGATAAATCCATATTTACAACCAATTAACGAATCAACCCCTCAACTAAACCAGGCACTTTATAACTGGAAGGAGTATTCGTTAAACTCCCAATCCGTCACATGTTTGCGAAAACGATCCAATTCGTCTTCCTTCAGGGCGACAAAGGCTTGAATCAGTTCCGGGCCCATAGCCGCACACAGTACCTTGTCCGCTTTGAGTTCTTCCAAGGCGTCACGCAGATAAAAAGGCACGGTATCATAAGTGCCGGGTTCCACGCCGTAAATATCGCCCACCGCATGTTCCCCCGGATCGATT
>CAMYLH010000089.1 GCA_947259065.1 uncultured Desulfobacterales bacterium | reverse complement strand
GAATACCAGGGCTGCACCCGGACTGACACCTTTTAAAATAAGGGCTGCAGCGATGGGTGTCGAGGCGGTGGCACAGATATACAGGGGAATTCCAACGACAAGCATCAGCAGCACAGCCGGTAAACCGGGTCCGAGGTATCTGCTGAAGACATCGTCCGGAATTAAAACGGTAATCAATCCTGCCAGCAGCAAGCCGAATAGAAACCATTTGGCAATATCTTGCCACAACTCTCCAAAAGCATAGCCGATTCCGGCTTTGATCTTTTCCAAAAATGTGTGGTGGCGGCTGTGCACCTCCGGATCACAATCATCGCCGCTGCAGCAGCCATCCACCGGGCAGCTGAGATCCGCAATGATTCTGTGGTTTTCCTTATTTCGGCTGAAAAGGTTTTCAGAGATGCCGGCCACGACAGCGGTGACAAATGCTACAATAGGTCTTGCTACCGTCATGATAGGATCCAGCAGGGCGTAAGTGATGAAAATGGAATCCACGCCGGATTCCGGAGTCGAAATTAAAAAAGCAGTGGTGGCGCCGTTGTTGGCACCCTGTTTGCGCAGCGACACGGCTGCAGGCAATACACCGCAGGATCACAACGGGATGGGAATGCCCAGAAAGGCAGCTTTGAATACTGAGGCAAATCGGCCCCGTCCCAGGTGCTTGATTACCGAATTCGGATTGAGAAATACCCGCAGAAAGCCGCTGACCAACAATCCGAATAAAATGTATACCGATGCGTCCAGCAGCAAGTGCCAGGACTCTATGATCACTTCAATGATAAAGTTCAAATTTTATTCACTCCTAGTTTGGTTTATTAAGTTTATTAGGTTGATTGAGTTCATTCCTATAACAGTCATTCCGAATTCCGCATTCAAACTTCCGAATTCATTTTTCAACTATTCTCTAACATGCTCCAGGCCGACCGCCAGCAATCCCGTCACATGCTCATCATCCAGCGAATAATAAATAATCTGCCCGTCCCGGCGGCTTTTGACCAGCGCCAAATCTTTCAATCGCCGCAGCTGATGGGACACGGCCGATTCGCTCAAACCGGTAAAAGCCGCCAGATCGCAGACACACATTTCAACGTTTCGCAGAACCATCACGATTTTAAGACGGTTCGGATCGCCTAAAACCCGGTAGGTCAATGACAACCGCGCCAGATCGCGATCTGATATAGCCTCCTTGCGGGCCTGTTCAACTTTTTCAAGATGCACCACCCGAATTTGGCAGCCATCTTCGTCAATAAGCCTGGCTTTGGCTGATCCCATGCTTTTCTCCTTTAAAATATGATCATATGTTCATATAGGACAGGTATTATGATTAGTCAATAATTTTTGGGGGACGTGGGGACATGGAATACCCAATACCCCATTGGAAAAACGGTTTGTTTAACGCCGGGTAGTTTCCGTGTCCGGCTGGGTTTTTGTTTGGTCCAGTAGGGGTGTTCAATCCTTTCAGTGGTTTCAACCCTGCAACAGTTTGTCCGCAGCGCCCTTTCGAGCAGGGAACCAAAAGAAGATGACATCATTGTGTACCAGCACGGTTTCCCCTGCGGTTTTTGCCATGTTCACTTGACCTTTTCCGGGGGCTGTACTATAGCGCAAGTGGAAATAAATGCTATGAAATAAAGGACCGGTCTGACCTTGGTGTTGGATTACATCCAGGTGGATGATAGACGTCGGGTTGCAAAAACACATTTACATAAATTGGAAGCTTTTTAGCCTCAAACTAATTAACAAGGGACGTGAGGTTAGGGAGGATTTCAAAATATTGCATGAGATCGGTCTGAAAGCTTTGCGTGTTGCCGCCGCGGTCCGCAGTGAATTTGGCAACGATGGAGTTGGAAAGATATATACCTATCTGGGAGCGCGCTATCATCACGACCAGGAGGACATCGATGATCCAGCAGTTATGGAGGGAATCCTGCAAAAATGTGGTTTTCCCACCAACCTGGCTGCTTCAATTGACAATAAAACCTGGGATAATGATATCATAGCCGATATGGATCACGCCATTGCCAAAGCCGGCAGCGAAGTCGGTGTGCCGTTGATTGTGCTTGATGGGGGCAAAGGTCCTGGTTTTTTTGGTCCGGTCATGAGTCCGGCCCCGACAGGTAAGCAAGCTGTGAAGTTTTGGGATGCCATCATCGCTGCCGGTAGTACACCCGGATTTTTTGAGCTTAAACGGACGCGGGATATTGGGCCAATGTTTGGGGAGCGTCCAGAGATTTAGGGTAAGTGGGATGGTTTCTCGAAAGCGGTATATGTTCTATGACCTTTTTCGTTGCCTATGTTCCGAGCAGACACTTCTCTAAACTATCATGGCTCTCGTAGTACCGAGCTTCGATCAGGTTTCCTTCCGGGTCTCGAAAATAAATCGATGTTCCCGTACCGTGAGCACCCCAGCGTGGTACAGGCCCATCTTCTACATTGACATTGTTAGTCTGAAGTCGCTGCAAAAGATCTTCCCAATCCCCCTTACTCAAGGCAATACAAAAATGGTTCAAGTTTTCACGGCCCTGTCCGGCCCGAGCGATTTTCTGCCACATTTTTTTCGGAAACAGATCGATAATCGTATCCGAATTCAGTCGCACAGACGGAAAGGGCACATCTCCGGCCCGGTATTCCTCCAAGCGTTCAGTCTTAAACATAAGTACTCTCGAATAAAACGCGATCATCTTCTCATCATCTTCCACATTCAAAACGATGTGATCTATCAAGCATTCCATATTCAGCTCCTTCGAAAAAACCATATCGTCCATAATTATAACCCTTGTCCCGAACAACTTCCAAATCGGCTCGGTCTCTGCGATCAGGTAAAATGGCATTGTTATATGCCATTTTTTCCCTAACTCATAAAGACCTTATCCATGAGGTTGCAGAAATAATAAGAAATAGGACCGCTTTTTTAGATGCGACACTTAGCAATTTTTGAAATTCGCAGATCAGGTCCGCTGTCAGGCATCGCCTGCATGCGGTTAGAAGGCTTCCTTGAACATTTCGTCTGCCATTACGCCGTCACAGATCTTTGTGACCGGGCCGGTCATCGTAGCGATAAAGCCTTTTGTGAGTTGAATTCTCAGGCTGCCGCCAGGCATATGGGTCTTGATGTCTGACTCGCATAGGCCAAGCTTGTAAGCGACGGCTGCAGCGGCGGTACTGCTGCTGCCGGAAGCCAGGGTGTAGCCGGCTCCCCGTTCCCAAATCTCAATCTGAATGTTGTTGCGATCCATGACTTTCATGAATTGGACATTGGTACGATTCGGGAAGCGAGGCTCTACCTCGATCAGTGGGCCGTAGCGACGGGCCTGGTCTGGTGTAGGATTGTCCGAGAGGACAACACAGTGCGGATTGCCAACAGTTGCAGCGCAGTATCTCAGGACTTCGCCGTCGAACTCCAGTTTCTCATTCAGAACCTCTCGCGGTGCACCCTCAACGGGGATAATCGTACTGTCGAAACGAACCTCACCCATTTCCACCTTCACGCCCTTGGCATCCGCACTGAGTTCACATGAGACCATACCACCGGGTGTTTCAACGGTGAATGCCCGGTCAACGACAAGGCCTTCATCCCACAGGAATCTTGCAAAGATGCGGAGACCATTCCCGCTCTTTTCCGCTTCGGTCCCGTCAGGGTTGAAAATCCGCAATCCGAAATCGCAGTTGCTGCTATCCAAGGGACCCAGCAGAATTCCATCGGATCCGATGCCGTAGTTCCGGTGACAAATAAGGCGAATAACGTCCGGATCTGGTTCCCCTTGTATTTCTGCCGGGAGGATCACGATGTAGTCGTTGCCCAAGGCATGGTATTTCGTATATTTCATATTTCTTCAAAAATCGGATCTTTTAGGGATTACCTGCTGGGCTTAAGGTCTTACCAAATATCAAAAGCTTTAATGGTCCGGACAGCCGGTTATCCCTTTAACCTTGCCATGACCCCTTTTTTGAAGGCATCACCTTTGGCGTCATCTCCCACTTCAGCGGCGATGCCATCCAGCACGCTGAGCAGATCTTCCTTGTTATTGAGATTCCCGGCCATTGCAAAATACTCCTCACATACGGTCGGAGCTATGGGACCTAAATACTCCGTAGCTTCCGCCTCAATTGACTTTCTGGCGGCTTCGTCTTGGCTTTCCGAAGGGTTGGTTTTAGACGCGGTTTTAGTGATTTTTACTGCCGCAGTAGGTTTATCTTTATTGATTCCGAGAAATTCAGACAGTGCATTGGATGACGGCAGCAAGGTATCTTCTGCGCCTGTCCGCAAAACCCCCGCTGCGAAGGTACAGCGTCCTGCACTGATCTGACGTATGTTCTCTAAAGCCGTCTGTCCCTTAAACTGCCGGTAATTGCCCCCAACAATTCTACCATCCTTAATACTGATTGAGGCATGACGGTTGTCGTTGGTTGCTATAGAGAAAGTACCGGTTGCTTTTTTATGGCATAAGTACCGGAGTTTCCCAATTATTTTCTCGTAGCTACTTAATTGCTTTGCTTCGGCCATAATTCCGATCCATAATTCAGTTTAATTACAAATGGCGACAGCACCAATACCGAGCTGCCGCCTCTCATTTATATTATTATGCATAAAAAGTTTAAAACAACCTTATACAGCCGTTGCGGGTTTTTTAATCCCTTGGCGCAGGCGTTTCATCGCCAACCGAATGCTGGTACTGAGTCGATCGATGGCTCTGGCCAATGCGCCAATCTCGTCCTTACGATTGGTATAAGATATTTGGGAGCTAATTTTGCCTCGACTGATTTCTTCAGAAATCGTGGTGAGACGTTGAATCGGGATCGAAAAACCACGAGACAGTAATAAGGCTACCAAGACTACGAAGGCCAATGTTGCACCCAAAAGAATGAGGGCTTTACGATTGGCGGCGTCAATTTCTGAAAATGCATCGTCATAGGTTTGCTCGGCCACCAGATACCAGCCATAGTGTGTTTTTCTGGCTGTAGCCACCATCTGTACCCCATTTTCGTTCGTATAAATAATATCCTCCAAACCTTTGCTGATTGCGACCGCTGCAGGATGGTCGCTCATGTCTTTACGGGTTTTGGTGAACTCCGGTGTTTGGTGCGCGATTACCCTGCCATTTTCATCAACCAAAAAGGCGTACCCGGTTTCACCAATTTTTACCTGAGTGACCCGTTCTGAAAGGTCGGCAATGGTCATGGCTATGGCCAAGACACCCTGAAGGGGTTTGTTCGGTTCTTGGATTGGTACCGACAACACAAATGACGGTTTGCCCGATGTTTTGCCGATCAGAACTTGCTGCCCCCGGGAGGCGCCGTGGAGCACTGTTTGAACATAGTGTCGATCACCGTAATACTTGGTTTTCTTTCCGTCACTGCGACCAATGTTTTGTCCTTCCTTATCCACGGTAAAAGCAAGATAGTTCCAGTTGTATACGTCCGTAATCTTTTTCAGCAGTATATTTTGCTGGGAAGGATCCATAGACAAAATCTGCGGAAGTGCCGAGTTTTGTTGGAGCATTCGCAGGTTCATCTCCACCCACGTATCGACGTAACTGACCAGTCCGTCAGCCACACGGTCAAGCTGTTGGTTGACATGTTCATGAATTCGATTCGTTGTCGATTGAAGATTTATGTACCAGGTAATTGCCAGCGGGACTACAGCGATTAATGCCATTGCGATCAACATTTTCGGGAAAATCCCAAATTTTATCTTGTTCGTTTCTGCCATTGTGTTTAGCCTCCTAACATTATTGATGAGATGCGCTATCGGAAATGGATTGGACGATAGCGCTTAAAACGTATAAGTGATTTTTCAGGTTTCCTTTGGGTAAATTCATATTTAATCTCTTTTAGGGTCTAATTCCCCGCAGCTTGCTGCGATAAAATCGACAATAACAACTTACTGATAGTCCGCGGCTTGCCGCGGGGAGCTTCATTTGACGCTTTTGGAACCTAAAATGTCAAATTTTATTACTTTAATACTTAAGAAATATATGCGGCTGTCCTCAGAAATCCTTATTAGGCAAGGACTGGCGGGGGAGTCTGGATTATTAAAGCAAAAGGCGATATAAAGCTGCAAAAAACAGGCCAGTCATACACGATGTATGCTAATCCGCGGCTTTAGGTGAGATTGGGGTCAAGGGATTTTTCTGAAGGAATCAGATTTGATAGATGAATTCCGCGTTTCGCAAAGAAATGAAAAAATGAAAACCAAACCAATCAATATTGCCAACAGAATAAGTGGTATTAAATTGCGATTGTTCTTGAAATATCCTCTTATTTTCGTGCACATAACGTTAGCAGTTCATTTGGCGCTGGTGCTTTCACGTATCTGACAAAATGCCAAGGATTTAAAAATTACAAACTCATGCTAAGCGCCACCGCTCCTGTGATCAGGTCAACCGCTTTGATTAGCCGGCCTACAATTAATTATGAAAAGACTTCTCTATTTTATCTATTCTTACCTGGTGTCTGCCACCCTGAAATTTCGTGTTTAGCCAAGTGTCCACAATTTTTATTCCATCTATCTCAGATACCATCCTTCCGCCAATGGAAATCATATTTGCGTCATTATGTTCTTTCGTTAATCGAGCACTTTCTACATTCCAACAAAGGCCGCACCTTATGCCCTCGACTTTATTGGCAACCATTGCTTCTCCATTACCACTTCCCCCAAAAACGATACCGCAATTACTTTCGCCTTTTGCTACGCTCACTGCCGCTGGGCGACAATAATCAGGATAATCAACAGCTTCCTCACTATTAGTCCCAAAATCCACAATTTCATATCCTCCTGATTTGAGATGATTTTTGATAGCCTCCTTTATTTTGAAACCTGCATGATCTGATCCCAAAGCAATTTTCTTCATTATGATCGACCTCCTTTTGTTAGCGAACGCCCAGCTTGAACTCCAATTTATTATTTTGACCTCGATAAAGGTATTGTATCCTCATTTTTTAAATCTCTTTGAACCTCTAATCTTAAACTGATGAATAGTCGTTTTTATTTGCTTTTCTGATCATTGTATTCTTGATTATGCAGCTCACGTTACGGGTAACTTGGCGGGCTTAGGAGGAAAAACCGCAAAGTACCTAAAAAATCTGTTTACTGTTTTAAAACTTCCACCGCTATTCGTACCCGCTCAAGTTCACCCGCTGGTTGGGAAATCATGACTCGTCATCATCAGTCATGTACTCCCACATTTCATTTTGATGTAACCATATCAGATCGGCATTTCTGCGGATGAATTCATCGACATCCATTCCATCAATTGTCGGCGGACGCTTAACCCGTTTCTGCTTTCCATTCATGAATATGGTCATGTATTCCTTTTGTCGCCGCTTCTTTTCCGCTTTTTCAGCGGCAGTGAGTTTTCGTTTTCGCTTTGCCATGATGGGTATTGCTCTGCTTATTATGCGTAGCTGATTTATTGAGGTCGCATGCGATTAACCGTTGATAGTCCTCCAGTACTTTATCCCCGCAGCCCCTTTCTGGCATTCGGGATATCGCCTTTCATGCATATCGGATCCATTCATTCCTTATCCGAGTCCAGTTATCGAAGACCTCGTGACGTTGCACCAGCGTTGTACCGCCAGGCAACTTTTCCGAATTTGTCGGTTGAAAAACTTTCGCCAGCCATTCCTTTCCCACAACGTCTATCACACAGGCACCGCCCGGTTTCAGGTTTGCGAACATATTACTCAAGACAATCGAGTCCGCCTCTTTGGCGTCAAAGTAGCCAAAGGAGGTGAACATACTCAGCACTAGATCAAATCCCTCCGGCCGAACGAAATCCCGCATGTCGCACTGGACCCATTCGATCTTCGCCTTTGCGGCTCTGGCTCGTGTCTTGGCTTTCTTCAAAAGGAATTCAGTCCTGTCCACGCCGGTTACGACAAACCCCTTGTGGGCCAGGGCAATTGAGCACCTACCAGGGCCGCAGCACAGAT
Source organism: uncultured Desulfobacterales bacterium (assembly GCA_947259065.1). Lineage (GTDB taxonomy): Bacteria > Desulfobacterota > Desulfobacteria > Desulfobacterales > JAFDCJ01 > JAFDCJ01. The sequence continues at coordinate 918 of CAMYLH010000089.1, read as the reverse complement.
CGAGAACCATCTCGCCCCGCGGCTTGACCAGCTGCAGGATCTTGTCGATTTGGTCGAATGCATCGGCGAACCGCTTCTCGGGGAACATGAAGGGATACATCTCAACCCAAAACGAATCGTCGTCAAACCACTCTTTCTTTCTTCGCTTAGTCATCTTTTACTCGCCGAACGTCGGGGTTCACTTGCCGGCGCGCAAGCGACGGTCAAGTGCAACCCATGGTTCGCCATAATCGTCTTTGGACGTTTTTCACGGCTCGCGGAATCAATTGTCATTCATCCATTGAGTTATGAATGCTACCGCATTCGATGTGCCGTTTTCCTTGCGGAGACGGCGGCCTAGTACTGCAGCGTTTTCGCGCATCGTCGAGTCATTCATGACCGTGTCAATAGCGTGACAGAGAGACTCAACGGTCAGCCTCTTCTGTGGTATGGGAGAGGGCCCAACTCTGAGGCGCTCGACGTGTCGTCCCCAGAAGGGTTGGTCTCCAAAGAACGGACATATAATACTCGGCTTCCCTGCCAGTAGTCCGGCGGCGGTCGTGCCGCATCCACCATGGTGCACTACGGCATTAACCTGCGGGAAGAGCCAACTATGTGGTGCAGCTTCGATGAACATGACTGCTTCTGATTGTGCTGAATCACTTGGTTCAAGACCACCCCAACCCCGGGCAAGTATCGCCCGCACTCCGGTGCGCCGGACTGCTTCTAATATGATCTGCGTGACCCGCTTCGGATCACGTCCAAAGATGCTTCCAAACCCGAAGTACACTGGCGGTTCGCCTCTTGACAGGAATTCGGTCAAGGATCGTTGAGGATTCCAGTTCTCAGTCTGGTTGAGAAACCAGAACCCCGTCACAATTGCAGTCTCGGGCCAATCTTCTGGACGAGGGATTATGTGTCGGCTGAATCCATGTAACG
>CAMYLH010000088.1 GCA_947259065.1 uncultured Desulfobacterales bacterium | reverse complement strand
GCATATCATCATAAAGAAAAAAGCAGTGCCATTTCTGACTCTGCTTTTTCTGCCTTGAGAATCTTATTTGCGATTCAAGGTCTTATTTAATTCGCTTGAGCCGTTACTCAAATTGAGTATGGAGTCGCACGAATCCCCCCACTTGCATCGGGATGTGTTAGCGATATTGGTAACACATCCATATCAGCATATCGTCTATCCTGTAACCGCCGGTTTGGTATAAAATTTAACACTTAAAATTGGTGCCCTATTACTTCTTTAACCTCCGCCTGCCTAATCCTATTAATCCAACAATTCCAGCGCCTAAAAGAAGGATTATAACGTCTTCAGAGATTGGTATTCGATTAATAGCGAAGAAGCTAAAATTAAAGGCATCTGCGTGCTGAGCAAATATGGAAAAAAACGCTAAACCTAATAAAGTGCAGATTATTTTCAATTTCTTAAATCCTAATAATTTTTTTATAAGAGTGGTGAAGTTTTGAAACGGAATTCGACCATTTAGTTTTCCATAGCATGATGTTTGCAAAAATCATACAAAATTTTACTATGATTTAACAAATAAATTATATTAATATATTACAAATAGTTATCTAAAGTTGAGCATCATTGCTGACAGCACGGTGTGAAATATTTTACACAATTTTTATGTAAGTAGTTTCACAATCATTTGGGATCTATGTACTTTTTTGCACAATACATGCTGGGTATGGTGCAGCTATAAATGAATGTATCAAACTACCGGTAAAGAGCATGCTGATTTTAATTATGATTCGTAAAGCATTTCATTATGTTGCCGATAACAAGAGGGACGGCCTAAATATAGATTGAATAACCACAATAATTAAATTCCTTGGAAAATAGCAGGCATGTATCTTTCTCACTATAATTTATGTGAAAAGCCTTTTCAAATAACGCCTGATCCGAAATTCATCTGGCTGGGTGAAAAACATGCTGAGGCGCTGGCCACCTTGCAATATGGGCTCCAGGATAACAAAGGTTTCCTATTTCTTACTGGAGATGTGGGCACGGGCAAAACAGCTTTAATCAATACTCTGCTGGATAAAATTGATGAAAAAATCATTACAGTGAGAATTTCTGATCCGGATCTGGATTCCACAGATCTTTATAATATCCTTTCTAATGAATTTAATATGCACAGAAAATTCAATAACAAAGCGGATTTTCTGAATCATTTAAAACCACTTCTAAACGAAACATACTTACAAAGTAAAACAATACTGTTGATTATTGATGAAGCTCAAAACATTTCGCATGAGCTATTGGAAGAAATGCGGCTACTGTCCAATATTGAGTTGGCAGATTCAAAGCTAATCAATATATTTCTGGTTGGTCAGAACGAGTTGAATACTATTCTAAATGAAGACCGCAACAGGGCATTTAAACAGAGAATCGGTAATAAGTACCATCTTGATCCTTTGAATGTTACAGAGACACATGATTATGTAAATCATCGCCTAAAAGTAGCCGGATCGGATAAAGAAATTTTCAGCGAAAAGGCAATACAGGGTATTCATTTTTTTTCAGCCGGAACCCCACGGCTGATTAATGCTATCTGTGATCTGGCGCTGCTGACAGGATATTCTTTAGGCAAAGACAAAATCGACGAAAAAATTATTAACGAATGTGTCCAAGAATTAAAATTGTCAGGCAGATCAGAGATTATCGAGAAGGAAAAGAGTTACAGCGTTGAAGGCGGGGAACCAACATTCGCTCCCAAGGGTATTTATCCGCATTACTGGAGATTTAATGTTGCTACTGTTATCGTGGGGGTGATAATAATCATATTCTGCGCAATTTTATATTTATACCCAAATCATCCCCCATTTCCGGCGACATCAGAAGAGGCATTCCTGAACTACAAGCGATATGAGAAAAAAATTAATCATACGAAAAAGGAACTCCGGTCTAACGATAAAGAGCAGGTTGGTGGGTCATCCGGGCAAAAGAAAATTGAAAAAAATATTAAACAGATAACCAACAGCAAAAACGGATTGCGCCAAAGCTACATAATTTATTTCCAGAATGTCTCACCAGAGTTTACCCCAAAAAGTCTTGAAACCCTGGATAGATTAGCAGTATCGATTAAAGATCAGCCAAGCTCTGAAATTATTATTGAAGGCCATACCGATTCTCATGGTAATTACTGGCGCAATAAAAAGCTTTCCAGAGTCAGATTAAATCTTGTAAAAAACTATTTTGTTAACTATGGGATTATTGCGTCAAGAATTAAGACTTTAGATCTGGGGGCGGCATATCCAATAGGAAGTAACGATGCTGAAAATGGAGAAGAGATGAATCATCGGGTAGAGATTAAAATCATATCACCCCGGCCGAACTTAAGCTTATCGAGACGTTAGACAAAATATAATAGTTCAGGCAATTAGCCACGACTGTCAGAAATCCAATAGAAGAACTAAGACGCTTACCCGATCCAAATATCTTGGGTACAGTAAATTCCGCATCTACAATTTTTTCAGCAACAGATTGCTCCCCTCTTGTACCTTCGTACCTGGTTAATCTTTTTCATTAATTCGTGTCTTCCTCATTCTGCATTTTTAAATGGCAAATTGTTTTTTATTGCAAAATGTAACCGATTCGTTAATATTAGAAGCGTTAAAAGGATGACACCCATGATTATAGGCTTAGACGTAGGCGGTACCCACACCGATGTGGTCCTTGTCGACAGGAATGGGCTCATAAAAGAGATAAAAGTTCCCACCGATCCGTCGGATCTGTTTAATTCCGTTTTAACGGGATTAACAACGATAACAAGGGGCCATAACTCTCAAAAAATTAACCGCATTGTCTTGAGCACCACCCTGACCACCAACGCCATCGTTCAAAATAAAACTCAACCTGTCGGTATGATCGTTGCTGCAGGCCCCGGCATCGATCCTGAATTTTACCGTACCAACTCCTTTTTTTTTGCGGTCTCTGGCTCTATAGATCACAGGGGTCGGGAAATAGAACCGATCGATCCCGCTGAGATCAAAGATATCACCGCGAATCTAAAGAAAGAAGGAATCAAACATGTTGGCGTGGTGGGTAAATTTTCCGTTCGAAACCCGTCCCACGAATTGGAAATCGTTAAAATATTAGAAAGATCTTTTGAAAAAGTATTCATGGGTCACCGCATATCCGGAAATTTAAATTTTCCACGCCGAATTGCAACCACCTTTTTAAATGCATCGATTTATCCGATCCACAAAGAATTTTTCCATGCGGTGGAGAAGTCCCTGGAAGCCAAGGGACTCAAGCTGCCCATCCGCCTTCTTAAAGCGGACGGCGGCAATATGAGATTCTCTTCCACCATCGAGCATCCCGTGCAAACAATACTTTCCGGTCCGGCCGCCAGCGCTATGGGCGCAGTAGCCTTCGGTCCCCAAAAAGAAGATACCCTGGTTATGGATATCGGAGGCACAACCACCGATATGGCGGTCCTCATTAACCGGTCCCCGGTGCTGGATCCGCTTGGAATCGAGCTGGGCAGATATAAAACGCTGATCCGATCTCTTGAAATCCTTTCCCTCGGCCTGGGTGGCGACAGTGCCGTTAGCGTAAGCAATGGAAAACTGAAGATTGGCCCCGAAAGAATGGGTCCGGCAATGGCGTATGGGGGACCGGTGCCGACGCCGACGGATGCACTATTTATTCTGGAAAATATCACCGATGGCAGCCGGGAAAAAGCGGTCGAGGGAATACAGCCTCTGGCCAGTGCTCTTGGTTTCTCAGTCAGAGCCTTTGCCGCTGAAATTCTGGATGTCACCTGCAAAAAAATTTTAGCCGCCGCTAAGCAACTGATCTACCGAATCAACAGCAAACCGGTGTACACGGTCCATGAACTTCAGGAAGGATATGTCGTGCGGCCTAAATCGATCTTGGTTTTAGGCGGTCCGGCGCCATATTTTGCCAAGTACCTGGAAACCGTTTCGGATTATCTCGTTCGGGTTGTGCCCAGATGGAAAGTCGCCAATGCCATCGGCGCGGCCCTGGCCCGCACCACCTGTGAAGTCACTTTTTTTGCCGACACCGAAAGAGGAATCGCCCAAGCGCCGGAAGAAAATTTCAGACAAACCATCGATTATGGATTCGACACAGATGCGGCCATCCGTCAAGCCTTTGAACTGCTGAAAGCCAAAGCCCTTAAACGGGGTGCCAATGCCGATTATCTAGAAATGGAAGTGCTTGAAAGCTTAGAATTTAACATGGTGCGCGGATTTAATACCACCGGGAAAAACATCCGCATCAAGGTACAGATTACGCCGGGATTGATTCATGGGTACGATGATGCGATTCGGAAATTATCTGAGAGTTGAATTGTTCAAAGAAAGCACTGAAAAGTTAATTTGTCGGAGTTCATGGTTAAGGTGTCGGGTGTCAGGTGTCAACGTAAAAATCTGAGCTGATTATTGCTGACACCTGAACACTGAAACCTGAAACCTATTTGTACTTCACATCTGAAGTTTTTCAGTATCAAAACGAGTGGAATTCCGAAATGTTACAAGCCAAACACAGAACCGGTCTCGTATTCTTCCCCGCCTTCGATTGGGCCATCAGTCCCACCCATCCGGAAAGAGAGGAACGTTTGCTCTATACCCAGGATCAGGTGTTTGAGGAAGGACTCTTTGATATTAATGGGGTGATCGAATTAAAACCGGACCCGGTTACCCTAATGGACATTCAGCGGGTTCATTTTTGCGTACCAGACGTATGGCGCGTTACTACTGAATCTCATTTTATCAGTGCCGGTGGCGCCAAAACCATCGGCATGGCGGTACTAGACGGACAGATTGATCGAGGCTTTGCCCTCGTCAGACCACCGGGACATCATGCCATGCGCATTGTGCACGGAGCCAGGGGCTTTTGCAACATCAATATCGAAGCCGTCATGATCGAATATCTTCGCCAAGCCTACGCCATCGACAGGGTGGCCATTGTTGATACGGATTGTCACCATGGAGACGGCACCCAGGATATCTACTGGCATGACCCGGACACTCTCTTTATTTCGATTCATCAGGATGGGAGGACCCTGTATCCCGGCTCGGGATTTTCGCAAGAACTGGGAGGCATCAACGCGGTTGGAAAAACACTTAATATTCCCCTGCCGCCGAACACTTCCGAAGAAGGATTTCTATATGCCGCAAAAAACATTGTCATGCCGGTTCTTAAAGACTTTAATCCGGACCTCATCATCAACTCCGCCGGTCAGGATAACCATTACAGCGATCCGATCACCAATATGAATTTTTCAGCCCAGGGATACGCAGACCTGACAGCCATGCTGCAGCCGGATATTGCTGTACTGGAAGGCGGCTATTCCATCGAAGGCGCTTTGCCCTATGTCAATGTAGGCATCATCCTGGCCATGGCAGGCGTGGATTACAGCAAGGTAAAAGAGCCGGACTATAATCCGGCAGGTATCCGGCAGACTCAGTCGGTAGCCGAAGCGATCGAAAAAGTCGCTGAAGTTACGCTCACGATCTGGCAGCAAAGGGAAAACATAAAAGATCGGCTCATGGAGAAACCATCCCCTCAACGCCGCACACGCAGCATTTATTATGATACCGACGGTATCCAGGAGTCCCAATCAGAACAGATTCAGATTTGTCCTGATTGCGCCGGAGCCCTGCGTATTGATTCATCCTCGGATCGCGGTATGCAAATCTTTGCCGTTCACATTCCTCGCAAAGCCTGCAGTAAATGCAAAGAAATCGGCCACCGCTGGTACGACACAGCAGAGGCCGGAAAATTCGACAAGATCTTTCTTCAGGATCGCACCGAAGATAAATATTTAGAAAAATAGAATTGAAGAATTATAGACAATCTCAAATAAAGAGAAATCTCCAACTGCGCGCCCGGATCATCCAGGCAATCCGCAACTTTTTTATTGATCGGGAATACCTCGAAGTTGAGACCCCCATCCGCATTCCGGCACCGGCCCCGGAAGCTCACATCAATGCCGTCATCACCGATAATTGGTTTCTGCAAACCTCACCTGAGTTGTGCATGAAGCAACTGCTGGCCGCAGGGTTTTCCCGGATTTTTCAAATCTGCAAATGTTTCCGGCACAAAGAAAGGGGGGCCAGACACCTGCCGGAGCTCACCATGCTGGAGTGGTACAACTCCGGCTGCAACTACATGGATCTCATGGATGAATGTGAAAACCTTATCTGCTCTGTCACCCGCCTGATAAACGGCAACAATAAACTTGCTTATCGGCGTCGGAAAATACATCTGGATCCTCCCTGGACGCGTATGTCGGTGGCCGAAGCATTTCATCAATATGCATCAACAACAATGGAAAAGGCGCTTGAAAAAGATTGTTTTGATGAGGTTATGGTAAACGAAATTGAACCAAACCTGGGATCACCGAAACCGCTATTTCTTTATGACTATCCGGCACCTTGCGGGGCTTTGGCAAGACTAAAACCTCAAAACAAGTTGCTGGCCGAACGCTTTGAGCTTTATATCGCTGGAATTGAGCTGTGCAATGGCTTCAGTGAATTGACCGATCCCGCTGAGCAGAGGGCCCGTTTCGAAAAAGAGCAACGACTGCGCAGATCTTTCGGTTATCCGGTTTATCCGATGCCGCAACAATTCTTAAAAGCGTTAACAGACATGCCGGACACCGGCGGCAATGCGCTGGGACTCGATCGTCTGGTAATGCTGTTTTGCGATGCAACTGAAATTGATGATGTGGTTGCCTTTACACCGGAGGAACTTTGACGACCAGCGGATGCTGGCGAAGATTTTGAATAACTGGGATGACAGGGATCAGAGAAAACAACCCTGCAGACCGTGTTCCAGTTTAAACGCTTTTTAAGTCAAACCTAGCTTGTATTCATCCAAAAAACAATTAAGGCAGAGCCGGAGACTCTGCCTTATTTAAACGAACCCGATAATTAGAACCCTCAGGATGGCTCCCCAGCTTCCTGGGGCATGATCACTTTCTTATATTTAACAATATATTCATTGATCCTCGTTCCATCCATCTCCTTAACCGTAATGATAAAATCTCCAATGCGAATTTCTTCTTTTTCCTTGGGGATTCTGCCGATCTGGTCCAGGACAAAGCCGGAAAACGTATCATATTCCTTGGTATCAGGAATATACATTTGCAGTTTTTCATTGACATCATCGATTTCTGATTTCCCCAATACCATCCATTCGTTTTCAGCAAGCTTGACGATATGGGCCTCAAATTTGTCGGTTTACCATCCATTCGTTTTCAGCAAGCTTGACGATATGGGCCTCAAATTTGTCGGTTTCATCGATAATTTCACCAACAATTTCTTCAAGCGCATCTTCCAGAGTTATCAGACCGGACACGCCACCGTGCTCATCCACCACGACGGCCATGTGCTGTTTTCTCCTTTTAAACTCTTGCAGCAAATTATCTAACTTTTTATTTTCCGGCACAAAATAGGGCTCGCGCATGATGCCGCGGGCCTCTGCCTGGGCTGATGAAGTTACCTGGTGCATGAATAGATCTTTAACATTTAAAATTCCGATGACATGATCGATATCTTCCTCGATGACTGGAATCCGGGTAAAGCCGGATCGGATGATTTCCTCAAGATCCAGTTTCTCATCTGCATTGATAACAAACATATCCGCGCGGGGTGTCATGATTTCCGATGCACTGGTATCATCAAATTCAAAGATGTTATGGATAAGTTCTTTTTCTTCTTCTTCAATCCCCCCTTCTTCCTCGACCACTTCAACAAAGGTCATCAACTCTTCTTCGGTCACGTGTGCTTTTTTCCGAACTCTGCCGGTCAGTTTGGGGATGAAGTTCAACAGGAAGATTATCGGAGCAAATAGAATCGACAGCCAGTACAATGGAATGATGACCAGTCTGGCTATGAGTATATTGTTTCTGGTGGCGATTGATTTAGGAAAAATTTCGCCAAAGATCAGAATAAGCAAAGTCATGATGCCGGTGGCAATCCCGACAGCATTGTGAGAAACCAGCTTAATGGTCACTGCGGTGGCCAGTGCCGAGGCGCCGACATTTACAATATTGTTGCCAATGAGAATTGTGGATAACAACCGGTGATGATCATCTTTCATTTTTTTTATCAGCAAATTTACCAGTCCCTTTTCTTTTGCGAGATGAACGGCTTTGGCCTTGCTGATGGAAAATAGCGCAGTTTCGGCGGAGGAAAAAAATCCGGAGAGCAAAA
>CAMYLH010000087.1 GCA_947259065.1 uncultured Desulfobacterales bacterium | reverse complement strand
GAAATAACGAGAAAAGGATGGTGACCATTTTAGTTTGCGGAATTATTTCCAACTCCAGGTCATCGATAAAACCAAAAAGCCTGCTTTTTAGGATCACGTGCAGGTAAGGGTTTAAAGGGGTAAAAATGATATGGGAAAATATAGGCTGACGTCCAAATTATCGGATTCAATGGTTGTTGTTCTCTGGCTGATCGGAATGAGTGTCAAAAGGTATTTTAAGCCGGTATAAGCCATCTTTTAACCGTGCAGTTATGGGCAAGTGGCCTTTTTCAAACGCTTTCATCATGGCTTTGTTTGTTTGCAGCACCTCCGCGGTAAAGCCTTTCAATCCCCGCTCTTTGGCCAGACGGATCAACATTTCATAAAGGTAGGTAGCGATCCCAAGCCCGTGGTATTTCTCTTCCACCACAAAGGCCACATCTCCGTAAGCACTATCTTCATCCTTGGCATAGCGTGCCTCGGCAATGATGGTCCCCTCACCGGGATCTCCCAGCAGAGCGACCACCGACATCTCTGAATTATAGTCTACGTTGACATACTGTTGCATTTTTTGATGGGGCATTGTACTGATCGGGTAAAAAAATCGACGGTAGACCGTCTGATCTGAGAAACGGTAAAAAAGACGTCGCATGTCTTCTTCATCTGAGGGTTTGATGGCCCGAAAACGTACTTTTAAGCCGTTTTTGAAGTAGTGTTCGGTTGCTATATTCATTGGATATAAATAAGCACTGCCGGATAAAAAAATCTGATCCTCGTACAGAATCTTCTTTTCCTTGGCCTGCTCCACTAACCTCTTTCTGTCATCGGGATGCGCAATATCAATCAGGGCTTGCGCCCGTTCCCGGATCGAGCGCCATTTTAAGTTGGCGATACCGTATTCGGTGACTACGGCATCAATCGATTCGCGCATATGGAACTGGTTGCGTAAGTTGCGAAGCATCATCACAACATTGGGATTTCCTTTGGAATTTTGACTGGGCAGTCCGATCACGGTTCGACCTCCGCGGGAAATCTCAGCGCCGGTGATCAGGTCGGCGGATTGACCCGGACCCGAAATAATATCTCCTTTTCCCGCTCGGAAAGCAATTCTACCAAGAAGATCCACTTTGTTGGCCCGTTCTACGACAACTACATTCGGATTACGGCCGATCTGGCTCGGATCAAACACCTTTTCAATACCGTGAAATTCAACCAGTGGATTGAAGTCCAACCATTTCATCAGCGCCGGTGTCCCTAAAGCATAAGAAGCTACTGTTTTGCCCCTAAATATGTCCTTGCGATAGTTGGTCACCGCACCGCTGTTAACCAGATCCATCAAGGCATCCGTGAAATATGACGAATGAATGCCCAGGTCGCGTTTATGGTTTAGGTGACGTCCCAGTGCCTCGAACAACGAACCAGTGAAAAAGCTGATGCAATCCCCATCTTCAATCACCTGGGCAATATTCGCCGCCACCTGATTGATGACTTTGCTCACCGGCCAACGTTTAAAATAGATCGGCGGTTCTGTTGATTCGACCAGCAGGTCAAAATCCGAAATGGAGACCATGGTATCGCCGAATGTAAAAGGGATCTGATGGTTGATTTCCCCTACAACCAAGGTGGCTTCCTGCATGGCTTCCCGGGCGACGTCTACGGCCACTCCCAAACTGCAATAACCGGCGTCATTGGGTGGAGTAATTTGTACCATCGCCACGTTAACGGGGATCCGTTTGGATTTGAAAATTCGGGGTATCTGGGAAATGCGTGCCGGAATCAAATCGACATTCCCGGCCATGACCAAATCAGTAGACACCATAGTGGAAATAAAGGTTTTAAGGCTTAGTTTTTGCCAATCCGGTCTTTTTAATGAAAGCATATCTGAATGATTGGTCAATTGGATCACTTCCAGGTCATTCATATTGGACACACCGGAGTCAATGAGATATTTCATTAGTGTTCGAGGCTCCGCCACGCCGCTTCCAAGAAAGATAGTCATCCCAGGTTTAATGCTATAAAAGACCTCTTTGGGAGTAACCAATCGTTTTTTCCATTGTGTTTTCGTCGATTTTTCCATTGTATTTTTCTTATAATGTTTGCGTTTTCGTTCAATCTCCCCAAAATCACAAAATTTTCGCTCTCAACCTTTGTTTATATCTCAATTTATATGCCAATGCCAGAACTGTAATTCAATAGTGTTTCAAACCGTCTGCAGATGCCATGGGATTATGACTGGCCTTGGGCGGCTGCAGACCATTTTCTGAAATCGAGTCTCCTTCACAGCTGCTGATAGGCCGGACCCATCCGTTTTTAGGGAAGACGGGTTCCAGGTGTCCTGGTTTGTTACTTCAAATCTCATGGAATCTATTGGCAAAACGGCCCTTCTCCGCTGCCAAGGAAAGGGGGGCCTTACGAGGATACCCATCGGATCAGCTGAACCAGCATGAAATAGACCAGGGGAAGAAATATGGCGGGAAGCAGATTGGGCACCTTTATTTTGACTATGTCGAGCATATTGAAGCCCATGGCCAGGATGAGTAAGCCGCCTACAGCGGACATCTGGGATATTACCGGACCGGTCAAGAACTGCTTCAGGAAAGATGCACCCATGGTGATGCATCCTTGGTAGAAAAACACCGAAGCCGCGGAAAAGAGGACCCCGATGCCCAACGATGCGGAAAAGATGATGGATCCCAGCCCATCCAACACCGACTTGGCGAACAGGGTATCGTGGTTACCGGTCAGACCGCTTTCCAATGAGCCCACGAGGGCCATGGACCCCGCACAGTATAACAGGGTAGTGGTAACAAAACCCTTTGATATGCTCCTCCCGGACCTTGAGAACCTCTCCTCCAGCCATTTCCCCAAACCGTTGATCCGATCCTCGATCCTGATGAGCTCCCCTATGACGCCTCCAAAGGCCAGGCTGCAGATGAGGATAATGAAATTATTCTCTTTCCAAGCCATTTTGAGGCCGATCAGCATGACCGCTAAGGCCACGCCATGGATCAGCGTATTCGTGATTTTCGTGGGGATGAACCGGCTGAATGCAAGGCCGATGAGACTCCCCACAACGATGGCAAACGTATTAACGAAGGTTCCCAGCATAAGTAGTCCCAGAGAATTCGGAATCCATGCAAATAGATTCACCCTCCTGAACTATGATACGATTTAGATATCCAAAATGGTTTGGCTGCTGGCATTCACCGATTAATAAAGGTAGTTCGAGAGTGTGTCTTCTTCTTTAAAAAATATCAATTGACTCAGAACAAAAATTGGTATTTTTTAGCTGGATTTTGCCTTAAATTCAACTTGGGTAAAAGTACATGCTTCAAAATGATATCACAAGCGTTTTTGGACGATGCTATGGCAATGCCCATTTTTTTTGACGGTCGACAATTTCACTGATTTTGCTCTCTTTTTTTAATGATCTTTGCTAATTCCTCAGCCTGGTGTTGATCCAGCTTTTTGGATTGTGGCTCAGATAAAATATGTTCTATCCTCTCTTGGGCTCGTTGAGCCAAATCTTTTTTGCCATCGTTTTCCCATTCATCATATCTGTATCTATCAATCAAATCAGGCTCCCAATTTTCAGAACGAAAGTGTTTTAAAGTATGATCTTCGGTTAAGAACTGGTTGCCGATACCTACCTGGTCGATTAGATCAGCCGCCAAACATTCCGGCGCGAGATTGATGCCTTGTTTAAACCGCTTGATCATTGCCAGCAGTTCGTTGGTCATCACCACCAAATCCAGAGAACCCGCTAAACCGGATTCGAGATACCCGATATCATGAATAACGTTGCAGCCGGTCAACGCCTGGGTTAGGCAGGTAAAACACGATTCGATCGCAGCCTGTTCATCAGCCACTTTGGCATCCGAACAACCGGCCGTTCCAAAATGGGTAAGACCCAGCCAGTGATACACCTCGGCCAGGGCACAGGCCATCAGGGTGGATTCCGGCGATCCGTATGACGTTACACTGGTTTTCATATCCATATTGGTGATGACGCCCGGCATGATCATGGGAGCGCCTTCATTCTTTAGCTGTGAAATAACCAGAGCGCTCAGTCCCTCCGCTAAATTGATCACAACTGTACCGGCAAGCGTAACCGGTGTCGTGGCACCGGCTGCCTGGGTACAGCTGTAGATCACAGGGATTCTTTTTTCTGAACTATACAAAAGCTTGTCTAAAACATCTGCGGAGTGAACCAACGGAGATGTTGAGGCCATCAGGTTCATCCAAAACGGCTTTTTTTCAATCTCCGCAGGACTTTTGATCACCGCGGCCATCTCAAGGATATCCATCACGCCTTGCTTATCGTAGGCACTAAACATCGGCGGTTTGTTTGAATAGGTGATCATAATCTCAAACTGATGGAGATGGCTCGCCTGGGGATTGCAGTCCGAAACCAGTCCCAGGGGTGTCATAAAATCCAAATTTTCCATTTGATCCTGAAGCACTACGGCATTGGTTACATCTTTTTTGGTCCATCTTCGCCGTTCACCGGTTGATCCATCAATCATGAAAACTGTATTTTCACCGGTTCCGAAATAAAAATTGCCGTTGGTTAAACGCATAACCGGCTGACCGTCGATCGTATAGATAATGATTTGTTTGGGCGCTGAATTGACTGCTTTCTCCACAAGCCATGCCGGAATATAGGCCACCTCGTCTTCGACTTTTGCACCGGCGTCATTGAGAAGCTCACACGTTTCTTTTTGGGCGACGGAAACGCCGGTGCGTTCGAGGACTTCTAAAGCAGTAAAATATAATTTTTTGATGCCGGCTTCATCTAAAACCTTTAACCCAGGTATCGCATCCATAAAGTTCATGTTGGTCTCCTTAATTTGTTCTTCACGGTAAGATGTATACGTAGTTACATAGAGAAAATAACGCTCTGCGTTCTTCTCGCCACCATTTCAAGGTTCCTCCGGCAGTCAAATCTTTTCTCGTAGTCTCCATATGCCTCGTCATTGTTTTTGGATCTTTCAGCATTTCTTCAAACCATTGTTTAAAAGCTTCCGGATTCGAAGCAGCCAGTTTGGCTCGATTCTCAAAATAGGCTAAATGACGAATTTGTTCCTTGATATCCCAGCCCTTAGCGGGGGTCATGGTCTTCCATTGAATTACCCAATCGAGAACTTTCCGGCAATGGAGGCGATCACCTATTTTGCCAGAGCACTTGTTCAAGCTTGATCACCCCATAGACTAAATATTTAATAATAAATAAATCCATCCGTCGCGGCAGACTTGTCTTTTGCCGAGCCTCGAAGGCGAACCAAAATCCGGCACAATCTTAGTGTATGTATCGGTTAGCGCGACCCTTACACAAAGACATCAGCGGTACTGGCGATAATCCACGCCGTACTTTTGTGCTTTGTAGGCAAATTTTCTGACCGTGGTCTGCAATATCTGGGTGGCCATGGTGACATTGCCCCCGGTGTTTTTGAGGGCATCGATGATCATTTCTTTCTCCAGGCTGGCGACGGCATCTTCCAGGGACAGGGAGGGCACGGTGTCGGATTCTTTTCCGGTTTGAAGGGTCGGCGGCAGATGATAGCTGTGAATAACGCCTTCCTCACACAGCAGCACCGCCCGTTCGATGCAGTTTTCCAGTTCTCTCACGTTTCCCGGCCAGTGGTATTCCATCAGCATGTCAATGGCCGGGGTGGAAAAGCGTTTAATGTCCTTGTGATTTTCCACGGCGTATTTTTCCAAAAAATAATCGGCCAGCAATAATATATCGGTTTTGCGCGCCCTTAACGGCGGCATGTAGATGGGAAAGACGTTCAAACGATAATATAGGTCTCCCCTGAACGTTTCTTCCTCTACGGCGCGCTCCAGGTTTTTATTGGTGGCGGCTATAATGCGCACATCCGATTTAAGGGTCCGGTGTCCACCGACCCTTTCGAATTCTTTCTCCTGAAGAATGCGCAACAGATTGGCCTGAACATCCAGTCCGATGGATCCGATTTCATCTAAAAATATAGTCCCTTTGTGGGCCAGCTCAAATTTACCGATTTTCTGTTTGATCGCACCGGTGAAGGAACCTTTTTCATGTCCGAAGAGTTCGCTTTCAATGAGTGTGGCCGGCAGGGCCGCACAGTTGACTTTGACAAACGGGTTTTTTTCCCGCAGGCTGTTGTAATGAATGGAATTGGCCACCAACTCCTTGCCGGTGCCGCTTTCGCCACGAATCAGCACGGTGGCGTTGCTTTTCGACACTTGGGAGATCATCTGAAAGACCTCGCGCATCTTGTTGCTGTTGCCGATAATGTTACCGATCCGGTATTTGTCTTTCAGGACGTTTTGCAGCCGCCTGTTTTCTTCTTTTAAGCGCTCCTTGTCCATCTGGATGGTTTCAAGTTTGATCACATGACTTGCGATCATGGTGGCGATAACCGAAAGCAGTTTTTCTCCGTTTATCAAGGAATAAGATTCGTCAAACGGCCGGTCGACGCTCAGGGCGCCGATGACCTGTTTTCCTTTTTTTACGGGGACGCAGATAAACGATTGATCCCCGTCTTTGCGCTTCTTGCGGGAACCGGTGCGGTCCAGAAAAAGCGGCTCTTCACTGATTTTCGGGATGGACACAGCTTCACCGGCCTCGATCACCCGACCGGTAATACCTTCACCCAATTTGTATTTTACCCGCTCCATGGCGTTGCGGGTCAGCCCATGGGCCACCTCTATGCGTATCTCATTGCGCATGGGATTTAAAATTGTTATAGTTCCCCGCACCATATTCATAGAATTGGAAAGGATATCCAACACCTTATACAGGGACTTTTTTAAAACCAAATGCGCATTGAGCGCCTTGGTGATCTCATACAACATGGTGACTTCTTCAATCGGTTTCATAATAAAATGTTGTCCCAAAATTTTATGTTTTTTATTACGAATCTGTCGAGTTACAATAAGGAAAATACAATTTTGTAACAATAGCAGGTTCATAAACTAAAGCAAGCAAGAAATAAGGAGCCGAAAACAATGCACGTCTTAGGATCCAACGAGCTGATAGAAGACGTCTTCAACCGCGATTTATGTATCGGTTGCGGTGCTTGTGTCAATCTTTGCCCCTATTATAAAAGCCACAGGGGCAAAACGGCCAGGCTTTTTCCCTGTGACCTATCCCGTGGCCGCTGCTACGCCTATGGAATTTATCCTATGACGGCAGCCCTTTGGGAAACTACCGGCAAATTCTGGCCGCCAGAGCCGGCGCAAAGATGCCGCAAAGCGCGTATCAGGCCGGCGGTACCGTGTCTGCCCTGATCACTCTGGCTCTCAAAAACGGAATAATCGATGCCGCCGCCCTCACGGGTCGGCAGGGGCTGACACCCATTCCCCGGCTGGTTACGGACTGGCAGGATGTTGTCAAATACGCCGGCTCCAAATTCATGGCCGCTCCCACGCTGGCCGCCGTAAACGCTGGAATCCAGGAGAATTACACCCACCTGGGGACCGTCGCGACCCCCTGCCAGCTGACGGCCGTCGCCCAAATGCGTGCCAACCCCCTGGCAATAGAAACTTATACCGACCCGGTGGCCCTGACCGTCGGACTGTTCTGCAACTGGTCCCTGGACACCCGCCAACTATCGGTCCTAATATCCGAGAAACTGGATGTATCCGCTATCCGGGGCATGCATATCCCGCCGCCGCCGGCCGGCATTATGGTCTTCGAAACCGATAGCGGGCGGGTGCAAATCCCGCTTTCCGAGATCAAGCCCCTCATTCCCGAGAGCTGTTTCATCTGCCCGGACATGACCTCCGAATTTTCCGATCTGTCCGTGGGAATGTTCGAGGGGCAGCCGGGGTGGAATACACTTATCGTTCGTTCGAAGCCGGGAGCCGACCTGGTAACCACCGCGTCTGATGAGGGATATCTGGAAACCAAGGCCATGCCACCGGAAAGCATAGCGCAGCTTACCAGGGCTGCAGGTGAAAAGAAGGCGCGTGCGCTGCGAACCTTAATACGAAGAAAGCTGATCAATACCGAAAACGGGCAACGAGCGGCCCTGAGGATGCCGCCTGAGATTATTGAGAAAATTTTAACCTATTAGGTTTAAGTTAATTCCCAAGCCGGATAAACCGGAATTGACGATTGAATATTATAGGTGTCGGGTGTCGGGTGTCAGCGCCGCTGCTGGTCTGAAAAGTTTACCCGCCTTGGGAGGGCGGCCAGTTTAATCGAAAAGAAACTTTTGGGGCACGGTTCCGAAATCGGCCGTTGTTGGGTTTCGCATTTCGCAATAACACCGGCAAAATGCAGGTTGGGTTGAGTGCAACGAAACCCAACAAAGCCTGGAGTCGGCTCAACCCAACCTACAAAATGCAATGTGGCCCAGGATAGAACCATCTCCAACTTTTGAAATGTAGTTTCGCAAGAGGTGTCAGGAAAGGTAGATGCAATAGCATATCCTGAACACTGACACCTGAAACCTTATTTTTGTACCAACCGAGTCGGCAATTTGGAGGAAACATGTCTGTGATATTGGAAGCGAAAAGTGGAAGCCGACATCTGCTCATGGGAAACGAGGCCATCGCTCGAGGTGCCCTTGAAGCCGGTGTCAGTGTGGCTGCCGGGTATCCCGGCACACCGTCTTCGGAGATCATCGAAAGCCTGGCCGAAGTATCCCGCCAAAGCAAACTGTACGTGGAATGGTCCGTCAATGAGAAGGTCGCCATGGAAGTGACGGCGGCCGCATCGTTTGCCGGGCTTCGTTCACTTTGTGTCATGAAGCAAAACGG
>CAMYLH010000086.1 GCA_947259065.1 uncultured Desulfobacterales bacterium | reverse complement strand
GGGACCGCCATTCAGCGGGGTGCTCTTCCATCATTCTTTTCGGGGAGGTCCGGCCGCTAAAGATACTTGTGTCCGCCGGATAAACCGCAGGGCGCAAATGGGCCATGCCGATGTGAATGAAGAGTTTGACCACCACTGCCAAGATGGCTTCATAAAAATGTAGCACCTGGGCGATGTTGACCCAAACGCCCGGTAGGAACCGGGTGAACCATTCCGGAAACCACAGGATCAAACCCGTAATGCCCATGGTATTCATTCCGATGAAGATGGCCCAATAGTCGATTTTTTCCATATAGGTAAATTTTTCGAAGTCGGGTGGTGATGGTTGTACACCGAAAAAATACGCCATATGTTGTTTGAAATGCCTAAAATCTTTTTTTGAGGGGGCGATGGAGCGTGGTCCGGTCAGTCGCCCTCGCAATGCGAAGCGATAGTATAGAAACCATAGAGCGTGTATGATCACGCAGGCATAGGTAATGACCGCACAAAAACGGTGCAGCCAGGCGGCGTGGGCGGAGCCGCCCACCAACCACATAAAAGCCCTGGCCGGGGCGGTGGCACTAAAGCTTAGGGAGAGACCGCTGGCAGCAAGACCCGTAAAACCGAACATCAACACCAGATGAAGCAACCGGTCCAGAACGGAAAACCGCATCAACCTATCGTGAGGGGTTGTTTTGTCAGGCATCTTAATGCTTCCTTAATTTTTCATGTTTTTCTCTTAACAGCCACAGGATCATATGACCGAAAAAGAAAATCAGGGAGAGGGCGACGACGGCAATGGCGATTATTTCGACACGCTGAATCCATACAATCGATTTATTTTTGGGGGATTCTTTGACTGCTAAACCGGTGACGGATGCATGGATGACAACCTTGGTAAATTCCGACGCTGCCTTGGCATGGCAGCGTTGGCATACGGTTAAGGCGTCCTCTTGTTTTTCAAAGGCGATTACCTGATGAGCGCCATGGCAATCCGTGCAGAAGGCCGACGCCTTGCTGGCTAAGTTTACTCCCAATTTGCCGTGGATATTCTCCAGATAACTATCGGTGTGTTCCTGGTGACAGCGGCCGCAGCGCGAAATCATGCGTTGACCCACCGCAACCCGGGACATTCCGGCGGAGTCATAGTGGGACGAATGGCATTCACCGCAGGTGGGGGCGGGGTGCTTCTCTGTTACGGGGGGCTTATGCTTGCCGGCGGAAACGGTCTCTTCTTTGAGGGCATTGGCGTGTTTGCCTTTTAAATACCGTTGGTAAGATAATTTGTGACATTTTTGGCAGCGGCCATAATCATATCGACGGGTAGCGGATTTTTTCAGAAAATCAGGGCGCTGCGGGTCCGGATGAATGGCCCCGTCTTGAACCATGGCGCCATGGCACTCCTCACATTTTAAATTGGAATGGGCCCCTTTATTGAATCGCTGCATATCCACAAACCAGGAGGATTGCACGGGGTCCGCCGGGCTGTCATCGGCATGGGTGTAAGCGGTCCACCCCAACGACAGCAGCCAATAGAAACCAGCGATGCAAACGATCGTCAGGCGGTTAAACCAGGTTTTCTTCTCCAATATTATCTCCTATAAGGTTGGTCGGATTCACCAATCGTCTGAAAATATAGGCCCAGAAACGTCGTCATGAATCTGGGCAGCAGGGTGAATACATCACGGGCCAGGGCATCGGTGTTCTCGGTGTCATCCAAGCGATGCTTTAATTCTCTTAGCAGACCCGTTGTCTTCTCAGCGTTCGCTGACAGCTGGGCGGCTGCATCCGGTTCGGCTCGGAGGGGACCGCTTTTTTCCAGGCGCTTGATCCGTTGCCAGATGGCATCCAGGAACACCCGAATTTTCTCCGGATCATAATATTTGTTGCCGATTCGCCAGCGGACCGGCATCATCTCCAATCCGACCGCAACTATCCTGGAATTGCTCACCTCCCGTTTGAGGGTCTCCAACAGTTTCCGGCCCACGTTTGCCGCCATGGGCTGAATCCCGTTTTGCGCCTGGCCGGCATCTTTATTGACCCGGCTGCCATCCCAGAAAATGGCATCGGCGATCAACCGATTGGCTTCCTGGAAATGAGGGTGTTCAAAATGGGGCCCCAACAGGTACAAGTGACCTTTGCCCAGCGATGTGCGTATGGCTGCGGCCTTTCCCAGCAGGGTCTGACGTGCCAGGGTTTCATCGACTAAATACTGGGTGCGCTTGGTGAATGCTGTATAGCGGGCCAGGATGCAATCCGTGTCCGAGGGGATCATCCCGGGCCCACCGAAGAGGGGGGCATCCAAGGGTCGAGTCCCCCAAAAAGGCGCACGGCCGGTGGGCTCGATGGTGACGGCGTCGCGCACCGGGTGGAAAATGTAATCGCAGCCATACGCTTGGGAAAATTTATGCGCCAATCCCCGGCAGTCTGGCAGCCACTTGCTGAGATTGGTGATCCTAACGGATGTATAATTAAAAAGATTCAGATGGGGTTTTGATGACCGCATAACCAAATAGGCCCCGGCACACGAGCCGATGTAAAGCCCGCCGTTTTCGATAAACGTTTTGAGTCGCCGGGCGCCCGGAGGCCCGAGGGATTCGGCAATGGCAAAGGTATCCCCGCCGGATACCGTTAAGACGTCAAGGGATTGCAGGTCTCGGCTTTGAATAGCGGCCGCATCCAGCAAGCATAGATCGTGAAATCCCATGCGGTCGAACAAATCCACGAACCATAACCAGGAGTGCGACGATCCGGTGCCGGTGTAAATCCCAATTTTAGGATAGCTTAGCGGTTTCGATCGCAATGATTCACTGGATGTAAATGAACGGTCTTCCAGAATCGGATCGATAAAGATGCGTTCACCCCGCACCAGTCTGGCGTTGACAGTGGCATATGCGTCATAAACGGTTGCGAAAGCCATAGACCAGGCCTCGTAATTTGCCATGAAAACAGTTTTTTTTTGGACAATATCGGGCGTGATGAAACCTTCTCCGAGCATAGGTGTCAGCCCGCCCTGGTGCGACATGACGGATTTTTACTGTTCACTGCAGTAGATCTCAGTTTCTACAGGCTGAATGATGAGATTTGCACTATTTCAACAGGTATTGCACCGCTTTTTCCAAGGTGTCCTGATCGATTTCCAGCTCGGTTCCGACGGCAGCAATATCCACCAAGTCTTCTTCGGTAATTTCCGGACTCATCACGGCAAAAATCGGATGGATGCCGAATATGTAGGCGACGGCCATGCGACGTTCCCACCATTGGGCCGGATCTTCGCCGATATTGTCAAATTCGCCGAATAACGGTTGTTGAGGGCACCAGGGGCTGAAGATTCCGTTTCCGGGCAGCGTAATCGGGCCGCTCAGATCGGGAAGTGCTTCTTGGATCGCTTCCCTGGTTTTCAACCCGGACGTCTGACTCAGTTCCGCTACGGCGGCGGCATCGATGCCGTCGCGCGCACAGTCCCGCAGTAACATGCAGGCATCCATTGCTGATAAGCCCAGCTTTTTAAACCCGATCAACCCGAAAATGTCGCTAATCAGTACCCCGGTTTCCTCCGTTTCGGATTCAGCCATTTGCTTGGGATCGTCATCGATACAGGCAAAGGTATTGGTGGCATAAGGCGTGTTGTAGCATGAGCTGTGGCGGTGAACGAGGGGTTCCAACCAGGAACTGATGTCGGCCTCGCCCATGGCCGTGCAAAGATCACCCACGCCTGTGCGCCCCATAGAGTTACCATCTTTAATATCTTCCAAGACGTCCAGCGACATTTCAACGAATTCTTCGGCATCGGCGATTTCTAATAGGCCCATGCCGCGAAAAGCGGCGCCCTTGAGGTTTTTCATACCGAAAAGCTTGCCGAACCCCCACCTGTCCGCGCTGGACCAGTAATTACAGCAGACTTGGGCGAAATCGGAACCGTTTTCACCGGCACTGCCGATCACCAGTGTCTGAATCAGGACATCCCCCATGGCATTGCGCCAGGTATCCGTGGTTTCCCATACGTTTTTACCCCACACGTCGGCGGCATCGGAAATGTCGGCGACACCGTCATGAATCCATAAAAAAACCGGCTTGTCCGCCTTGCCTTTAATAACGATATAGTCGAATCCGGCATATTGGATTTCCAATCCGACTTTCAACGTGATGGGGCAGTGACAGATTTTGCCGCTAACCGGGCTTTTGGCAGTCATGACGGCGGCGGCTGATGCCGGAAAGAGCGTACCGGTCAGCAATCCCGTTCCGATGACGATGGGATCACCCTCCGCATGTTCTTCATAGAGATGTTTGGTGATGGCGGCACCACCGATTTTCTCTTCTACCAGTTCGTCGCTCAGTTCGTCTTCCGTTATTTCCGATGTACCCAGATCCACCACCAGAATTTTATCGGCTGATAAATTTTCCATTGCTTGCTCCTTTTCGCGTCAATTACGCCTCGCTGATAGCGTCAAACGGACAGAATTTGATACACATGGGGCCGAGATCCATTTCTTCACACAGGTCGCAGGCTTCCCGCAGCAACATCGGCTTGGCGGAGGCATCCGCCTTTTTGCCGGAATCGGCTGCTGCTTCGGTTTCCCCGATGCGTTTAATTTCCGTCCCCTCCGGTCGGGCGATCAATAAGTCTTCATCCCGCTTGAGAATGACACCGAAATAATCCTTTTTTTCCTTGGTTCGGTAGGCCACAATGCAAGACGAAAGCAACGCAAACCCATCATCGCGATGGTAACCACATGCCATCTCACAGGCCATACAACCTGTGCATTTAAGTGCATCGATTTGTATTCCCATTTTCCCCTCTTTGACTTTGATTTAATTAACTGTTTTTGGAGATGCGCTAAATTGATTCCATTTCTTAAAAATTACATAAACACGTTGTCCGGACTCAGACCGGTGTAATCCCCGGGCCAGGTTTAGCGGTTTTTTTAGAAGCATCCTTTTTATTAATTCCTTAAACCTTCAGCTATGCTGATGGTCCAAGCTTTGCTTAGCATGTAGATAAGTGAAAACTCACCGCCCGCTTCGCTAAAGGCGCAAAGATCGCAGAGAAAATAAAGCAAAATCTCTGCGTGCTCCGCGTTTTTGCGGTGAAATTGAAATTTATACTGCCCCCTTTTAGGGGTAGTTGACTTCAAATAACTTAAGGGGATCAGGGAGTTTTTTCAAAGGCGACCCTCTCTAATTACAGGTTTACACAGAATCCTCCCCGACGCCTCAAATGCTTAATTTATTATAGATACAACCTGAGAAATGCTTGTCGAAATCAGCAGCGAAATGGCTATAAACAACCCGGAATAAAAAGTCAATATAAAAAGATTTAAATATCAGATGTTTTAAAATTTATAATTTTTTATTGACATCCTTTCTTCCCTGTGGCAATTGCACATATCATCAGAAAAGACAACCCTACTATGTTTAACCTGGGGTGCCATGTTTAACATTACCAAAGCCAAGAGCCGCAGAATTTCCCATACCATTGTCGAGCAAATCCGTGACGCCATTTTTTCGGGGGAGCTGAACCCGGGTGATCGGCTACCTCCTGAAAAGGATCTCGCTGATGATTTCGGTGTGAGCAAATCCTCACTGCGGGAGGCATTCCGTGCTTTGGAAGCCTTGGGGCTGCTGGAGATTCGCCAAGGTATGGCCGGCGGTGCATTTGTCAGCAAGCCGGATCTGGAAACGGCGCGCAACAGTTTGTTCAATTATATATTTTTTCAGAATCCATCGATCCAGGAATTTACCCAGCTCAGGGAATTCCTGGAGCCCCCCGCGGCTGAAATCGCTGCCGGCAAAATCAGCGACGCCGACATTGCCGATTTGGAAGAAAATTTAGCACAGACCGAAAAACAGCTCGACTCGGGTTCCTTTTATTATGAACTCGATACCTATTTTCATCACCGCATTGCTGAAATTGCCGGCAACAGCCTGATCTGCTTTATGATCGATTCACTTAAAAACGCTCTGGTCATTATGAAACAACAGCTCGATTTGAGGCCTGAATTTTCGGTGAATGTATTGACCAGGCACCAACGAATTCTGGCGGCCCTGCGCGAACGTAATCCGGCGAAAGCACGTGCTGAAATGCTCGAACATATAAAACAAGTGGAGCAAGAACTTATTGCGAACAGCGATGAGGATGTCCCATTTGAATCTTAAGGAGGAAGGAGGTTATATTGTGACTGAAATGGTTCAAGAATCAACAGAACAGCAAAGGATCATCAAAGAATTGCAGGGCATTGTGGGCGAAAAAAATGCGACCGCCGCCAAACATGTCCGCTATGCGTATTCCTATGACATGTCATTTGTACTCCCAAAACTACCGGATTACGTAGTCATGGCCGAAACCCCGGAGCACATTCAAGAGGTGTTGCGGTTTGCCAACCGGGAAAAAATCCCGGTGGTGCCGTTTACGGCCGGTACCAACATCGGTGGCCTGTGCATTCCGGAAAGAGGCGGGATCCTGCTGGATCTCAAAAAGATGAACAAAATCATAAAGATAGATGCGGAATCCCACTATGCCGTGATCGAGCCCGGCGTGTCTCACGGGCAGTTGGCAGAAGCGCTCTTTGAGCACAACCTAAGGTTCGGCTGGCCGGTGGGACCGCCCTCCGCCTCTGTTTCCTCGTGTGCCATTTCCCATGGCATCGGCGGTTTGAATGCGCGTTACGGTCTGAACAGCCAGGAGATAACCAGCATGGAAGTGGTCCTGCCCACGGGAGAATTGGTCCGGGTGGGATCCTGCGCGATCCAGGAAGATTCCTGGCACAGTACCCTGCCCATGCCCAAATTGGACGGGCTCTTTAAGGGCTGGCTGGGAACCAGCGGCGTGGTCACGAAACTGGGTATCGCCGTACATCCCATTCCCCCGGTGCTCAAGGTGTTTACCGTGTCCTGCGACAATGTCGAAGACATGTACTCTTACATGTTGAATTTAAGCAATTATGAGATTTGCGATGATCTGACGGCGGTGTCCTGGTGGTTGGCCCAGGTGCCGATTCCTTATCCGTATTGCGAGAAACCGGATGATCAGCCCGAATGGTTCAGTTTCGCCAATACCAATTCTTTTACCGAAAAAGAAAAGGAAGCGCGGGAGGAGATTTGGGAAACGGTTGTGGCCGAAGAGCAAAAAAAAGGGACTTCCCTTAAGGTCACGCAATATCCTGAAGAAGCGTTGCGTGCCCGAACCCAACTGCCCAGTCAAATTGTCGGTTCCACTAAAAATTACTGCAAAATGGCCGGGGCCGGGATCTCATGGCCGGGAACCTTCACGCCGGCCAACAAATGGGCGCCGGTTTACAATGA
>CAMYLH010000085.1 GCA_947259065.1 uncultured Desulfobacterales bacterium | reverse complement strand
CTTTTTTTCTACCTTTGCCTCACAGGAACGCTTGCCGGTCTGGGGCCGCTATTATTGCAAGGGGTTCCGATCCTGCCCGCAAGCACTGCCGCATGGATCGGCGTTGCGGCGGTGGCTGTTTTTTCAATAGGTGCACAACTTTCCATTAACCAGGCCCTGGTGCGCATGCCGGCGCCGAAGGTGAGCGTTATGATGACCGTCGAAGTGCCCCTGGTTGCCTGCTTTGGGGTGCTTTATCTGGGTGAACCGCTCAGCTGGAACTTTATCGCCGGTACCCTTTTGATTTTCGGCAGTGGAACCGGTCTTAACCTGATGCCGGTAAGATCAAAATAAGGTGCCAAGTTTCGGGTGTCAGGTGTCAGGCCAGCCGCTGGCCTGAAAAGCGGTCAGTTTGATCGATAAAGAAACTTTGGCAATGTAGGTTCATACGCGGGATTAACTAAAAAATGAACATCGAACATCGAACATTGAACGTCCAACATCGAATAATGTATTCTATCTTTTTTTATAAATAAGATTGAGCGTAGCGATTGCACCCTTCGAAATTCGATATTCGTTATTCGATATTCTGCGGTTCGCTTTTCCCTGTTTGGGTTATAATTCCGAAAAATTTCATATAGAGGAGATTAAAAAATGAGCCTGTCGGATACAATAGATGCCTCTGACCTCATCGATCGAAAATCTTACATCCTCGGCATGATCACAGCTTTTGCCGAATGCGTTGCCAATGAGTGTAAAAAAATCGCACTGTCACCGCCTTTTTATCCTGAAGACTATGATATCGTAGTTTCCGGGGCAGAGAAGATCGCAGACGATCAGGGTATTTTACTATGGTATGAAGAAAATCCGGATATCCCTGAAAGCCGCCGACTGAACTGGTTTGTATTATATAAATTTTCCGATATGCTGGATGAATACCGCAAATTAAGAAATCAGGGATATAATCCCGCCTGGCACTTCTCCAAGTTTTCCGATTTGCTCAGCTATGGAACAGCCTGGGGTGATGGTGCAGATGCAGTGGTTACCAAAATGCGGCAGCCGAAAAAAACCAAAGATACGTTTGCCAGGGTTCTTCTCAAACCAGGGGACTGGCCGATCCGAATAGAGTGAAGAATCCTTATCCAGTTTCTGCCCTAAAATGACTTTCGCTGGTCGCTATCGAAACACTTGGCAACCAAATAAAGTCCAAGGGGAATAGTTCAGACACTAAGCCACCTAAATTGAGCGATTCCAATTAGAAGGTCAGAACAATTGGCCATTCTGTAAAGGCGGGGATAAACCCCGCCACTACGCAAAGGGTCAAACAACATTTGTCATTGGTCATTCGTCTTGTTGGATCCTGATCTCTTGCGCCAGACATATTTCCAAATCACACTGCAAACAGCGATGGGTTTCCTGTTTAACCTGCTCATCAGTGAAACGCAGTTCAATTTCATTAAATCCCGCATGTCTCTCGGAAAGGGGCAGGGATGGTGCTTCAACTCTTTTCAACTCCGCAAATCCGCTCTCGCGTCCACCATCGTAACCATTTCCGCTTTCATTTATTCCGCATTCCGCATTCCGAATTCCGAATTCCAACATCCCGTTCCCGCCCAGATATTTATCAATTGAAATCGCCGCGCGTCGACCGGCCGCGATGGCTTCAATCACCGTCGCCGGGCCGTTGGCGGCATCGCCGCCGGCAAAGACGCCTTTCATCTCCGTTTGATGGGTATCTTTGTCAATCGCAATCAGACCGCTTTGCAGCGGCAGCGATCCTTCCTCATCCAGAAAACAAAAATCTTTGCAAAAGGCCGTCTCACTGGCCTGGCCGATGGCTAAAATGACCTGATCCGCCCCGACGGTTTTTCTGGTTTCGTCAAAAAAGGGACAAAAATTACCCAAGTCATCAAAAACCGATGTACACCGGACAAGTTCCAGTCCTGAAACCTTTCCGTCATTTGCCGTGATCTTATCCGGCCCCCAGGAAGGAAGCAACTCCACCCCTTCTTCCCGGGCCTGTTCAATCTCCCAGGGATTGGCCGGCATTTCTTCCAGACTTTCAAGGCACGCCAGGGCTACCTTTTTGGCACCCAGCCGCATTGCCGTAAGGGCCACATCTACCGCCACATTGCCGCCCCCGATAACGACAACGTTGTCTTTAACGGAGATATCACCGCCTTGCGCAACTGCAGCCAAAAATTCCACGCCCCAGTCAACATCCTCAAGATCGGACCCCGGCAGCTCTATCCTGCGGCTCAACTGGGCGCCCACGGCGATAAAGACCGCTTCGAAGCCATCATTTTTTAGTTGCTCGATTTCATAATCGACACCCAGCTTCTGGTTGGTTTTAACTTCGACTCCAGTGCTCAAGACCAGATCGATCTCTTTGTCGAGCACATCTTGCGGTAATCTGTAAAAGGGAATACCATAGCGCATCATCCCGCCGGTTTTCGACCGGGCTTCAAAGATCGTTACCTGGTGACCTTTTTTTCTGAGATAGAAGGCGGCCGTCAATCCAGCCGGACCGGCGCCGATCACCGCCACTTTGTGTCCGCTGTCTTCCGCCGTATCAGACATCCAGGCGGACAGATCCCCGGCATGATCGGCCGCATAACGCTTGGCCGCGCAGATGGATATGGGCGCGTTGACCTCACCCCTTTTGCAGGCGGTTTCGCAGGGATGGGTGCAAACCCTGCCCAATATCCCCGGGAAAGGTGCCTTTTCGATGATCAGTTTACAGGCTTCATCCATTTTGTTGTCAGAAATAAAACGTAAATATCCGGGGACATCAATTCCTGCCGGGCAGGCCTTAACACACAGGGGTTGTTCGGGCACCAGCTCCCGCGGACCGACGGCGCGAAGGGTTCTGGTAATATCTAAAATTTTGATCCCATTGGGGCAGGCATCCTCACAACGGCCGCATGCGGCACAAAACCAGGGCATTGGGGATGACGCGATCTCCTCGATTAAATCCAGCTCAACGTGGCGGATCAATCGTCGAATGTTAAACTCGTTGATGCCGGTGATCGGACATGCGGAACTGCAGCGTCCGCACTGTTCGCAGTACCTGAACATCTCGATGTCATTAAATAGTTCGGCAAAACGTACTTGGTTTTCCATTCTCCTTAACCTCTGCCCGGGTGAGAATCAAGACTGTTGGTTATTGAAATATCCGTTGTGAACTCTTACTAAATCCCAAATTACAAGCTTCAAAATACAAATAAATATCAAATTCCAATATTGAATGACCAAAACACTGGAATGTTCTTTCTTTAGAAAGAGCTACAGGTTTGGGATTTTGAATTTTGATCATTGGGATTTATTTGAAATTTGTGATTTGTAGTTTGTGATTTAATCTGATGGCCAATCTATTCCAGATCAAGCTCTTTCACCATTGTTCGCATCGTATTTGCGAACTTCGGCCCATCCGCCGCCGAGCACCAGACATTCCAGAGTTTTTCCGGGTCATGGCCGGCTTTGGCCAGTTTTCTCTTGGCCCGGTTCAATCGCTTTTCAGCCGCATAATTACCGGTGATATAGTGACAGGTGGGGAATTCACAGCCGGCCACCAATACGCCGGCAGCCCCTAATTCAAGGGGACGCTGCATCATTTTCATGGAAACCCGTGCGGAACACATCACACGGATCAGCCGTGCATTGGAAGGATACTGCAGCCGGCTCACACCGGCCATGTCCACCCCGCCCAGTGCGCACCAGTGACAAACATAGGCAATGATTTTCTTGCCGGCATCTTGTTCCAGCGCTGCTTCCACCTGGGCAAAGACCTGGTCATCGGAGTAATGAACGATACCGATGCACTCTTTGGGGCAATCGGCGGCACACAGTCCACAGCCCTTGCACAGGGCTTTAACGACCTCCGGATTTTTTTCTTCATCTACGGTAATCGCGCTGTAAGGACAACGCTTGGAACACAGGCCGCACTGGTTGCAGTCCGTCAGATCGATATCGGCCACGATGCCTTCGGCTTCGATGTAGCCTCTCTTCATTGGGATAGAGGCCCGCATGGCGGCCCCGATACCCTCTTCGCTGCTTTCCTTGAAGGCCATGGGGGCTTTGGCACAACCGGCCAGGGAGACGCCGTCGGTGGCGAACTCCAACGGACCCAGCTTGACATGGGATTCCTGGAAAAATCCCCCGGAATTGGTCGATACTTTCAAGTGCCCCTTAATCTGCTCAACCGTGTCATTACCTTTAAACGCTGTGGTCAATACCAGCAGATCAGTGGAAATTTTAAATTCCCTGCCCACCAGAAAATCATAAACGGTGACCACCAGATCGCCGTTTTTCTTAACCACTTCCGGATAGCGATCATCCGGAAATCTCCAAAACTTAACGCCCAGATGTTTGGCGGTCCGCTGGGCGGACCCCTCCTCCTTAATTAAACTCATGTCCCGGTATAAGATATGGACATCGACATCTTTACGAAGATGTTTCAGGGCCACGGCATTTTTAACCGATGTGTGGCAGCCGATGTTGCAGCATCCCCGGGTTTCATTTTTTGAATTCACGCAACTGATCATCACCACATTGTTTAGGTTGCCGACCCTTTTGTTTTTAAGCATATGGTCCAGCTGAAGCTGGGTGACGACTCTGGGATCGTTGCCGAATTCAAATTGCCCCTCCGGTTCAAGCTCCTTCATTCCTGTGGCAACGATGATGGTGGAAATATCAAGGCTACTCCGAGAGCCATCCCCATTGGCGCTCAAAGACACTTTATAATTCCCGATATAGCCTTCAACGGTATCGATGCTGGTATCCGTATAAACCTTGATGTTGGGATGGGATTGCACCTGATCCACTTTGGCCTGAACGACTTTAACTGCCGGGGTTTTATGATTGTCATGGGAAATGAAGCAAATCTCATTTAAGATACCGCCCAGGCGGGGTTCTTTTTCCACCAGGATGGCATTGAACCCCTGGTGGGCCACACTTAGGGCTGCGTTCATGCCGGCCATGCCGCCGCCGATGATCAGGCAATCGGTTTTTACCGGCAGTCTGATCTCCTCGCCCTCTTCCAGCAGCTCCGCTTTGGCCACTCCCATCTTTACCAAATCTTTGGCTTTTTCGGTGGCAATGTCAGGCTCTTTCATATGGACCCAGGACACCTGTTCGCGGATGCTTACAAATTCGAGCAGATAGGGATTGATTCCGGCCTCTTTGGCGGTGCGTTTAAAAAGCGGTTCATGAGTCCTCGGGGTGCAGGCTGAAATTACCACCCGGTTAAGATTATGTTCCTGAATCGAATCTTTCATGCGGGCCAGGTAGTCCACCGAACAGGACCATCTGCCCTCATCGGCAAAGACAACATTTTCCAGCCCTTTGGCGTACTCTACCAGTTGGGGGACATCTACCACCCCGGCAATATTCGTACCGCAGTCACACACAAAAACACCGATTCGGATATCGTTGCTCATAAGAATTATCTCACTTGCTTAAATTGACGACAGGTATCGTTGATTGGTTGATTGGTTAAGTGGTTGTAAATATGGACTTATCCCATATTTGCAGAATAATTGTACACTTCATCTTTCAAAAGAAAGGTCAATTAGGACACAGATGAACACGGATTATCACGGATTAAAAAGAAAGTTTGTTTCGCCTTCGGCGATAAAAAACACATAGAAAGTAGGCTACCTATGTCCGGACATGGTTCCACCGCTAGGCGGTTTGTATTTATCTGCGGTTATCTGTGCAAATCCGTGTCCCCGAAATCTGTAAACGACAATCGTAAAATTCTGAAATTATGGCTATAATTTACCTAATCAACCAGTAAACCAGTAAACTATTCAACTAGGTCTACACCATTGACAATTAAAGGAATTCTTCCAATTAAGTTAATAAAAACCGTTGGAGCGAAGCGACTTCCACAAATATTCAATCTTCAATTTTCATTATTCAATAGGTAACCGCTTTCATCGCTGCCGCGGTCGCCTGCACCACCGACTCGGCAATGTCGATCGGCCCGGTGGCCCCACCGCAAAGATAAACGCCTTCAACCCGGGTCTCCAGCGGCGACAGTAGCGGATCTTTTTCTTTAAAATATCCCAGCTCGTCGAGCTCGAGCTTCAGCACCTTGGCCAGTCTTTGGTTGCGATCATTGGCCATGATTCCGGTCGCAAGCACCAGCAGCTCCACTTCGAGATGGTGTAGCGCACCGGTTGCCAGATCTTCGTAGCGCAGGGTTAAATTTTTGGTTTCAGGATCTTCTTGGACTTCATAAGGTCTGCCCCTGACATAGCGCACACCATTTTCATTGGCCTTACGGTAGAAGTCCCAGAAGCCTTTGCCGTATGCCTTCAGGTCATTGTAGAAAATGGTTGTCTCCACCGAGGCATCATGTTCCTTGGTGATAATGGTTTGTTTGGTGGAAATCATACAGCAAATCTTGGAACAGTACGGTGTGCCTTTACCCTCGGCCAAACCCCGTCCGGCGCATTGGATCCAGGCGATTTTCTTGACATGCGTGCGGTCCGAGGGCCTGATAATCTCTCCGGTCGTCGGTCCACCGGCATTCATGAGTCTTTCAAACTGGGTATTGGTGATGACATTCTCATAGATCTCATATCCGAGCAAATCACCGGCCGGAGGTGCATCTTTAATTCCGGTGGCAACCACGATACTGTTAACATCGAGGTTTATGTTTTTGTTCGATTGCCACAAGGTAATGGCCTTTTTGCCCTCCTTTTCGCAGGCTTTGACACACAGGGCAATGGGGCATTCACGGCATTGGCTGCAATCCACAGCGCATTCGCCGATACAGGCGCCTTCCTTGCGCATATCGCCGAAGCGGCAACTCGGATCCACTTTGACGACATTGGGAACGGCCTGGGGAAATGCCATGGAAACCAGCTTGCGAGTCCCACCGATTTTGCCATCCATTTCATCGGGCACACTCACCGGGCAGGCTTCGACGCAAGCGCCACATCCGGTGCACTTCTCCTCGTCGACATACATGGCCTTTTTGACCAGCTTGACTTTAAAAATTCCATTGACTTTTTTGACTT
The DNA here is from genome assembly GCA_947259065.1 of uncultured Desulfobacterales bacterium. Taxonomy (GTDB): domain Bacteria; phylum Desulfobacterota; class Desulfobacteria; order Desulfobacterales; family JAFDCJ01; genus JAFDCJ01. The sequence goes on along the minus strand of CAMYLH010000085.1, from coordinate 278 downwards.
TGCGAACTTCGGTGTTGGTCATGATTTCGATATTCTCATGATTGTCGACCTCATACATTTGAGGCGCTTCGATACAGATCGAGCAGTCATTGGTGGGAAATGTCTTGTCCAACCGGGCCATCATGCCGCCGATACTGGCCGTATCGTCAATCAGATAGACTTTGGTTCCGTATTTGGCAGCATTCATGGCGCAATTGATTCCGGCAATCCCGCCACCAATAACCAATATTGAATCACTCATAGTTTCACCTGAAAAATGCCTATATCTGAAAATACTA
>CAMYLH010000084.1 GCA_947259065.1 uncultured Desulfobacterales bacterium | reverse complement strand
AGCCGTCTCTTCTTTCAACTTTGAATCTGCGAGCCTTAAGGCTTCTTTTCTCTTGTCCATGATAAAAAAGACGGTTGAGATTGATTTTCTTTCGCCTATCTTTGCCAGAACGCCTTTCTATTTTCGATCGCGTTGTTTCCATTGAGCCCATCCCTTCTTTGCTCCAGAAACGTCGGTCTTCAAGTTCGGTATGTAAATCGACACCCGCAAAATTTAAGGGATTTTTTGGATGTCGGTATAAAATTCTGAATCACCCGAATTGTGAGTGGCTGAAATTGTATCATATTTTTTCCTCTTGCAAATACCATGCAAATATCGGTTGACGCAGCTGGAAAATTATTAATTCCTGAAGTTACAAAGGTTTAATTTAAATTTACTTTTCTCAGCCAGAAGAAAAATATGTAAAAAAGTATCTAAATATTGTGTAATAAGAGCCATATTTAGAAGAAATTTTAAATGCGCGGTCGCTGCCTTCCCGGTTAGTTGCGAAAAAATGTCCTGGATTCTCCAGGCATGATTCGGAATGACTCAATAAACCCGGTTCAGCTCGCGACCCATTTGGACTGCAGGTAAGAGGGCGGAGGAAGTCTCCAGTATTGGGTTAAGAATTCAGGATTTATAGGCATTCATACGCAGCAGATTGGAATTCTGAAAAAAAGTTAGGATGATAGGGCGGTAGGGTGGGGTAGATGGGCTCTATCGATTCACCAAATCAGGCCTGAAGCATCACTAATTAAAACCTGAATTGAGTAATTTTTTACTCGATCTGAAACGATCTCTTCCTAAATTATTACTCAACCCAGGTCTGCTTTCCACATGATTAGAGCAAAATACTTTTTATGAATCTCAACAACTAGTCATTTAAATTTAGAAAATGAACTATTTCCGCTTTTTTACGCGGTTTTCCTGCAAGTCATCTCTTAATACTCACCTTTTCCATGACCACATCTTTTATCGGGCGGTCCCCCGTGCCGGTTTTACTCGATCCGATTTTTTTTACGATATCCATGCCTTTGGTCACTTTTCCGAAGACAGAATGTTTGTTGTCAAGGTGAGGGGTTGGCCCCAGGGTGATGAAGAACTGACTGCCATTGGTGCCGGGTCCGGCGTTGGCCATGGAGAAAATTCCTTCGCTGTCATGCCTCAAAGTTGAACTAAATTCATCTGCAAATCTGTAGCCCGGACCGCCGGTGCCGGTACCCAGGGGACATCCACCCTGAATCATAAAGCCGTCGATGACACGGTGAAAGATCAGACCGTCATAAAAATTTCCTGCCTTTTCCGTTTTTTGCCGGCCTTCCGCCAAGTTGATAAAATTCCACACCGTTTCGGGACACTCATTGGCAAAGAGTTCACCTTCGAAAGTACCCAGATTGGTTTCAAATACCACGGCGACCTTTTCAAGGTCTTCCTTGTAATCGCTTTTGGTTGCGCTCATAATAATCTCCTTTTAGGTGTTTGGTCTGATTTTAATTTTACTGGTATGGGACACGAGTAAACACGGATTTCAGGGACTTTTTGATAAAAAACCGAACAATTTCATTCCCGCCAATTTTTGAATTTTGACATCAACTATTTTATTTTTCAGTTTATCGCCGGCATCAATCAACACCGGCAAATAATTCGAAGAAATTCCTTTTAGAAAATTCGTTGAAGCATCTCTTTCAGTTTCAATTAGAATCGGCAATACCTTCCCGATGAACTCCCGGTAAAATCTCAAACGTTTTTCATTACCCAGCATGCGTATCCGTTGACACCTCTCCTTGACGATTCGCGCCTCAACTCTGTCGGGTAAATTGGCAGCTTTGGTTCCGGGCCGCGCGGAAAACGGAAACACATGCAGATAGCTGATCGGCAGTTTTTCAATCAGCTTATAGGTATTTTCAAATGCCGCTTCGCTTTCCCCCGGGAATCCAATGAGAGCATCTGCACCAATGGCGGCATCCGGCATTAAACGGTGAATTTTATGGATCAAATCATTAAAAAACTGCGGCGAATATGGACGTCCCATATTTTTTAAGATTCCAGCATCGCCGCTCTGAAGTGGTATGTGAAAATGACGGCAGAATAAATCGGATGATAGAACCTGCTCAAGAATTTTCCCGGTAACCTCAAAAGGTTCAATTGAACTGAGGCGAACCCTGTCGATGGGCTTTAATTCCCGAATACATTCCAGGGCCGTTGAAAGATTGGTTACAGGAGTTAGATCGTGACCATAAGCGCCCAGATGGATACCTGTCAGCACGACTTCCCGATAGCCGGCTTTAGCCAGTTTGTCGATATTGTCCAATACATTTTCAAGTGGCATGCTGCGGCTGCGGCCGCGTGCCTGGGGTACAATACAATAGGCGCAACATGCGTCGCAGCCGTCCTGAATTTTCAAAAAGGACCGTGTCCGCCGAACCGTATTCGCTATGGGGATTGCAGCGAAAGGACGCTGCTTGCGAATGTCACCACGGATGGTAATCGGCTGACCGGGTGCTCGATGGCCGTCTGCCCGGATCATACGGCCGATGGTGTGCTTTTCACCATGACCGACAATGTAATTCACTCCCTCAATCGCTTCGATGTCTTGTGGTGCTGTCTGGGCGTAACAGCCGGTTACGACGATATGGGCATTGGGATTGGCGCGGACGGCTCGGCGCACCGCCTGTCGGGACTGCATTGCGGCTTTTTGGGTTACCGCGCAGGTATTGACGATACAAATATCAGCCTCTTCCAGGCTGCGGGCTGTCAGCCACTTTGAAGACTGCAAATCTTGTGCAATCGCTTCCGACTCGGCCTGGTTAACTTTGCAGCCCAAGGTTGTGATCTTAAATTTCGACATTTTTTCTGATTATCAGCCCTTCGGGCTGATCCATCCTCCTCCCAAGATTTCATCTCCCTGATAAAAGACGGCACACTGACCGGGGGTTATCGCCGTTTGAGGTTTTTTAAAGCGTACAATGGCCGTGGACTTATCCTGTGGCAAAATCATGGATGCCGCCTCTTTACTGCGATACCGTATCCGGGTGTGCACATCCATGGGCAAGGTCGGCGCTTTGCCAATCCAATTAATTTCCACTACGTTGCATTCAGATGATAACAGGTCCTTTTTGGCGCCAACCGTCAGAAGGTTGCGCTCGATATCCAACCGGATGACGTAATAGGGTTGAGCGGCGGGACAATTGATGCCGCGACGCTGACCGATGGTAAACAGATGCAGACCGTTATGTTCTCCAATGACCTGTCCGTCTACATTTTCGATAAGTCCCGGACTGGGCTCAAATCCCTCTTGGGCACATAAAAATTCTCCATACGATGCGTGTTTCACAAAGCATACATCCTGGCTTTCGTCCCGGGTGACCGGTCTCAGTCCTTTTTGGGCCGCTATTTGCTTGACATCTGATTTCTTCATTTCCCCCAGGGGGAAACAGGCGTTTCCAAGGTGTTGCTGGGTGAGACGGGCCAGGAAGTACGATTGATCCTTCTGGTCATCGTGGCCTTTATACAGGTGAAATTTACCGTCTGATTTTTTTTTAATTTTGGCATAGTGTCCGGTAGCCAATTTTTGTGCCCCAAGGAGGTGTGCATAGGATAGAATCTTGCCGAATTTAATGGTGGGATTGCACCGCATGCACGGATTGGGAGTTTGTCCCTTTTTATAGGTTCGAGTAAAATAGTCGACAACTTTATCTTGAAATTCGGCTCGGATATCAACAATCTCTAACGGTATTCCCAGTTGTTTGCCGAGATCAAGGATTTTTAGTCGGCTATTTGCTAGGGGGCGTTGGGTATGGGATAAGGCGGTTTCAAATCCGGTAACAAAGTGGATTCCGATTACATCCTGCCCCTGTTCCTTTAAAAAACAGGCGGCCATTAACGAATCAACACCACCGCTTAGGGCAACTGCGGTTTTTTTTTTCATTCAAAAAAAGTCTGGTTTGTCGGGCGGATTTCCATGGCCCGAGGCGGGCAGGCAGGTACGCACAACTCGCATACGCTGCATTTCTCCTGGTCAAAGATTACCTTCATTTCAGGTCGCTCAACCGCAAGGGCGCCGGTGGGGCATACAGCCGTGCATGCCCCGCAATCGGTGCATTTGTCATTGTCACGTTTGATTTCCTGGGAGGCATTTTTGACATGCACGCCCTGGGCTTTTAAAAATTTTACCCCGTCTTTAAAATTTTTTCTCGTGCCGGATAGTTCAAGCGCCATCACACCCTCTTTGCGGGGTAGAATGGCCGCATTGAGGATATTGAAAACCAGATCATAATCTTTAGTTAAATTACAAACAATTGGCTTTTGCACCACGGTTTTCGGAAAGCGCAGAATGAGTATTTTAGAATACACGCACACCTCCAGCAGCAGCTTCCATGATTTGACAACACTGACCAATCTAATGGCAAATATCTGCACTGTCAACAGCTAGTGTGCTGTTCCATGAATGCGAAGTTCGATTTCAGCTATTTATGCTGTTGGGGGTATCGACGTTTCGGCTTCGCTCATCATGTGTTGAATCATATAAAAAAAGGGGAATAAAGAATTTCCCAACTGTATATAGTTGATTCATTCAGCATTTTCGCTTATGATTTTAGTATGAATCGGTTTGCCTATCGAACAACAGGGTTTGCTATTAAAGCCATTTCCAACCTGTCAAAGGCCAATATTTCTCTTCACGGTCAGGAAAATATACCCGCAGGGTCGGTCATTTTCGTGATCAATCACTTCACCCGTCTCGAAACCATGCTGATGCCTTACCAGATTTTCACATTGACCAAAGTTCCGGTTTGGTCATTGGCGGATTATGGACTTTTTACCGGTGCATTGGGCGGTTATCTTGATAAGGTCGGCGCAGTTTCAACGAAAGACCCTGACAGGGACCGTCTCATCGTAAAAACACTGCTCACCGGAGAGGCCAATTGGATCATCTTTCCCGAAGGCAGAATGGTGAAAAATAAGAAGATCATCGAAAAAGGTCAGTTTATGATCTCATGGGCAGGTGGCAAGCATCCTCCGCATACCGGAGCGGCGACCCTGGCGATCCGAACTGAATTTTACCGACAACGGTTGCGCCGTCTTGCCGAGGAAAAATCGGATGAAGCCAAGTATTTAATGGATCTTTTCCAGATCGAATCGCTTGAACCCGTAATAAATCGCTACACCTATATCGTACCGGTTAATCTGACTTATTATCCCATCAGAGCCCAGGAAAATATTTTAAGCAATTTGGCCTCCAAATTGATGGGCGAACTGTCGGATCGAGTCATGGAAGAGCTTATGACCGAAGGATCCATGCTATTTTCGGGAGTGGATCTCGACATCCGGTTTGGAGATCCGATTCAAATCGGTGAATGCCTTGAATGTACCATCATTGAAACTGACATCCGGGCGAGTAGAAGAATTAACTTTGATGATCCGGTCGCATCAAAAAGCGCCATGCGCAAAGAAGCGCTGAAACTCATGCAGTTATACATGACTGATATTTATAACATGACCACTGTGAATCTGGATCATCTTTTCGCTTCGATGCTTCGTTTCTTGCGGGTTAAGAAAATTGACACAACTGATTTGTGCAGAAGAGTTTTTCTGGCTGCCACGCGAATTCAGCAGCATGCCGGATTACATCTTCATTCGAGCCTCAAGGAAGAACCGATACATTTGCTGACCGATGATCGTTTCGGTATAGCAGACGATTTTATTACGATTGCTTTAGAAAAGGGCAACTTGAAGAAGGCCGGCGACAGGCTAATAAAAGATCAAGCTACATTTACTTCCGCCTACGATTTTCATCGCGCCCGTATCGACAATCCCATAGATGTCATCGCCAATGCCGTGGAACCCCTCAGACAGCTGCAGGGAACCGTGCGCAAAATCGCCATGCAACCCCGTTTCTGGATCCGACGAACGGTTGCCAAGTACCTCAGGGAACAGGCTGTTACCGAATTTGAAAGGGATTATCACCGCTATTACGTCAAAGGTGAATCCAAGTCCATGGAAGTCGGTATGCCGTTTCTCATCAAGGGAAAATCAAAAAACGTCGGCGTGTTGCTTTCCCATGGATATATGGCGGCCCCATTGGAGGTTAAGGGTCTGGCGCATTATTTAGGCAGCATGGGTTTTTGGGTTTACGTTCCCCGTTTAAAGGGCCATGGCACCTCTCCCGATGATCTTGCGAAACGATCATACACGGATTGGGTGGAATCCATTGATCACGGTTATGCTATCATCAACAGTATTTGCCGAAATGTTGTCGTGGGTGGATTTTCCACCGGAGCGGGTCTGGCACTGAACCTGGCCGCCAGGGTAAAAGAAGTCGCCGGGGTGTTTGCGGTTGCTGCCCCCATGACACTTAAGGATTTTTCATCTAAATTCGCTCCAGCAGTGGATATGTGGAATCGGATTATGGATAAAGCCTATCATGTTGGACCCCAAAAAATATTTGTCGAGAATAAGCCGGAAAATCCTCATATAAATTACCTGCGCAATCCCATTTCCGGCGTTAGAGAACTTGCGCGACTGATGGATGACGTCGAACCCAAACTGTCGGGGTTGAATAAGCCGGCTTTAATCATCCAATCCCGCAGAGATCCAGTGGTTGATCCGAAAGGGTCCAGAAAAATTTTTGAGCTTCTCGGTACCCAGCAAAAGGAACATCTCCTGGTAAATTTGGATCGCCATGGTATTCTCCTGGGAGAAGGTTCTCAGAGAGTACATCAAATCATCGGTGAGTTTGTTAAAACATTTTGACGAGTCCGTAGCAATCCAATTTGATATAATGCTCCCGCCCCCTGCCGTCTAAATTTTTTCCCGGCTTATTTCAGATTAAACCAGTTTGAAGCAATATCAGACAATCGTCGATCCTTCGGAGAATTATAAATTTTTTTGACCGAATTTTTGACATAATCAATTATTTTTATTAAAATAAATAGAAACCAACAAATTCTTTCATTACAGGTTTGGCGTTATTTCAAAAATAAGGGCATTTAGTACGATGCTGGCAAACAAATTGACAAAATACACGATTCTCTCATTACTCGTTATTCTTTACGCGTGTACAAATAATCGATTTCCTAATATTGTCGCTGCCGAGGAAGGAATGGTTCGCCACTGCAGCTACTTAGACACCATTTCGGAAGTTACAGATCCGGGTAAAATGATAATTCCCGCCAAATACAGTTACCCATATGACGGCGAGCTTAAGGTTCTGGAGCGTGCGAACAATATGGGGGCCAGTCACATTGTCTGGATGTATAACTATCCTTTCGGTTCGTCCGCGTCCGCATACCGCTGCGACGACTGACATG
>CAMYLH010000083.1 GCA_947259065.1 uncultured Desulfobacterales bacterium | reverse complement strand
TCCGGATGTTTCATGGGGCTCGGCACCTGATCAATATATTTAACCGGCCGCACACAGGCATAAAGGTCCAGTTTTTGCCGAATGGCGACATTTAAGCTTCGAATTCCTTTTCCCACCGGGGTGGTCATCGGTCCCTTAATTGCAACGACATTTTTTTCGATTGTATCCAGGGTCTCGTCGGGCAGCCAGGTGCCAGTTTCCTGAAACCCTTTTTCTCCGGCCAGCACTTCAAGCCAGTTGATCCGTCGCTTGCCGCCGTATGCTTTTTCTACGGCACTGTCCATTACGAGGCGTGCCGCCTGCCAGATGTCCGGCCCGATTCCGTCCCCTTCGATAAAAGAAATGATGGGATGATCGGGTACCAATAGCGATCCGTCTTCGGTCTTTACAATTTGTCCTTCGATTGCCATGATATTTTTCCTCTTGTCGTAATCTTAGTTTTCAGCCAATATTTTGCGTAACACGTAAGGTAAAATGCCGTTGTTTTCAAAGTAGGCGACATCCACTTCGGTGTCCAAGCGTGCGATGACCTCGAAGTCAATTTCGCGGCCATCTTCTTTGACGGCTTGCACCTGCAAAATTTTCCGCGGTTGCATGTCTTCGATGCCGCTGATGGAAAATGTTTCTGAACCGTCCAGGCCAAGACTCTGCCAGTTTTCACCCGCTTTGAACACCAGCGGCAGGGCTCCCATGCCGACAAGATTGCTGCGATGAATCCGTTCGTAAGATTCGGTGATAACGGCTTTAATGCCCAATAGGTTGGTGCCTTTTGCCGCCCAATCCCGGGAAGAGCCGGTGCCGTATTCTTTGCCTCCCAATACCACCAGTGGTATTGCTTCGGCCTGGTAAATCATGGCTGCATCGTAGACGAACATTTCCGTGCGGGCTGGATATTTAAGGGTATAGCTACCTTCTTTTTCTGCCACCATCTGGTTTTTAATTCGGATGTTGCCGAAGGTTCCGCGCATCATAACTTCATGGTTACCTCTTCTGGAACCGTAGGAGTTAAAATCCCGAGGGGCCACCTTCTTTTCGATTAAGTATTTGCCGGCCGGATAGTCCGGCGGAATGGCGCCAGCCGGAGATATGTGGTCGGTGGTGACCGAGTCCCCCAGAACCATCAACGCTCTGGCATCCTTGACATTTTGCGCTTTGTCCAATTGTCGTCTGAATCCATCAAAATAAGGCGGCTTCTTAATGTAGGTGGAATTTACATCCCAGTCAAACGTCGTGCTTTCCGTGACCTGGAGTTTGCGCCAGAACTGGTCGCCTTCAAATATTTTGTCATACTCGCTTTTATAAAATTGCTGCTTGACATGCGTGCTGACAAGTTTGGCAATTTCTTGGGCGTCCGGCCAGATATCCTTAAGAAATACCGGTTCTTCATTGGCGTCCATACCCAGCGGGTCGCTGGTAAAATCAATGTCTATTCTGCCGGCCAGGGCAAATGCCACCACCAGCATGGGGGAAGCCAGAAAATTGGCCTTGACCCGCTGGTGGATGCGGGCTTCAAAATTACGGTTTCCGGAAAGAACGGCTGCGACCGTCAGATCATTTTTGGTAACGGCGGCATCAATTTCGGGTGGCAGGGGGCCGCTGTTGCCGATGCAGGTCGTGCAGCCAAAAGCAACCAGGTGGAACCCCAGCGCTTCAAGAAAAGGCATCAGGCCGGCGTCCTGCAGGTAATCGATCACTACTTTTGAGCCGGGTGCAAGGGAGGTCTTTACAAACATCGGCACCTGCAACCCTTTTTCAACTGCTTTTTTGGCAACCAAGCCGGCTCCCAGCAGAACAAACGGGTTCGATGTGTTGGTACAGGAAGTGATGGCGGCAATGACAATGTTGCCATCGCAAAGTTTTATCTGTTGTCCATTATACAGAACCTCACAAACCTTCTTTTTGGGTATGCAAGTTTCCGGTCTGGTCGTACGGCTGCCGGATTCGTCATGGTATTTGGAAATGTGGTCGACGTCGGTATCCCTTTCGTAATCACAGCCAAGTATGGTGCCAAAGCTTTCCTTAAGATTGGAAAGGCTGATTCTGTCCTGGGGTCTGGCGGGTCCGGCCACAGATGGGGCGACTTGTGCCAGATCCAATTCGAGCACCTCCGTGTAGTCGGGATCTTCCGATCCGGTGTAGAAAAGTCCCAGGGCCTTGGTGTACTTTTCGACCGTTTCTGCCTGTTGTTCACGATTCGTCATGACCAGGTAATCAATTGTCTTTTCATCGACCGGGAAAAACCCCATGGTAGCGCCATATTCCGGACTCATGTTGGAGATGGTGGCCCGGTCCGGCACGGTCAACTTTTTCATACCGGAACCGAAAAATTCGACAAATTTTTCAACAACGCCGTGGTTTCTGAGCATTTCGGTGACGGTCAACACCAGATCGGTGGCCGTCACGCCTTTCTGTAATTCGCCCACCAGCCGAACACCGATCACCTCGGGAATCGACATATAATAGGGTTGCCCGAGCATGACCGCTTCGGCCTCGATGCCGCCGACACCCCAACCCATCACCCCAATGCCGTTTATCATGGTGGTGTGCGAATCGGTGCCGACCAGGGTATCCGGGTAGGCCGTAATGCTGCCGCTATTGTTCTCTGCGATAACGATCTGTCCCAGATATTCGAGATTGACCTGGTGACAAATTCCGGAATTGGGCGGGACGACGTTAAAATTATCGAAGCTTATTTGGGCCCATTTGAGCAATGCATATCTTTCCGCGTTTCTCTCATATTCTTTGGCGACATTTTTCGTCAGGGCATCGGGGGTGCTGAAGTAATCGACCTGAATGGAATGATCGACGATCAAATCCACCGGCACCAATGGATTTATTTTTGCAGGATCCCCGCCAAGATCGCGAACTGCATCTCGCATAGCCGCCAGGTCCACTACCGCCGGCACCCCGGTAAAGTCCTGCATCAATACGCGGGCGGGATGATATGGGATCTCTGTGGGTGTATCATAGCGCTTTTGCCATTTGGCAATATTGAGCAGATCTTCTTCCCGGACGATTCTGCCGTCCAGTTTGCGCAAGAGGTTTTCAACCAGGACTTTTATTGAAAACGGCAGCCTGCTGATTGCTGCGATTCCTTTTTCTTCCAGCCTGTGTATATCAAATATCTGATATTCATTGCCTTGAACGCTGAGATAGTTGATGAAGTCGGCTTTATTCATGATTGCTCCTTTTGATTCAAGATCTGTTGAAAGCCCATGCCGGAAAATACAGCCGGCCTATTTTTTAAGGCATCAATAATATCGGGGTATCATTGGCCCTATTGCGAACCGTCAACCTTGTGCACTTCGATGCGGTGGACGAACTTTACCCACTCAGAGCCATAGTGATCTTCTGCCACTGTGCGTAAGGGAAATCCATGTTTGCGGGGAAGCTCCTGCCCGTTCACCTGATAGGCCAGGAAAACCTGATTGGCAGTAATTTCTGATATCGAAAATCCCTCCACTTTCGCATAACGTCCCTCGGGTCCACGAATGGAAACATGGGTGATTCCTTCGTCAGCGTCGGCCAATTTCAACAGTTCCGCAATGGAAATACCTTTCCATCGTCCATGATTAGTAAAAAACCCCGGACAAATCAAGAGAACATTTCTTTCGATAGACGGCAATTTAAGAAGCTGAGCATAGGTAAGTTTCAGCGGTTTTTGAACTGCCCCGGTAACCTCCAGACGCCATTGGTCCAGATTTACCTGATGATCCGTCAGTCCCATGGTCTCGAAATCTTCCAATGGAATGACTTCCAGATTGCGGGTATCCAGGGTGGCGGGATTGTGGTTTACCAGTTTGGACATTTTGGTGCCTTTGGGCAGAATGATTCGTTTCGTTTTGGCCCAAGCGCGTTGAACGACGGTTGGGAGCAGGCTAAAGAAGAGACCGATAGCCGCAAGAAACCGGATCAGTATTACCATAAAATGTCTGCGGGTGTCCCTATATCCCTTTTTTTGCTTCTTATTCATCATTTTTTTAGGGAAGTCCGCCGGTTGTTTTAATTCTTCCTGGGGTGCCATAATTTACCTTCAAAATTATAAAGTCGCTGATTTTGCGGGGTTTTTATGCCCTTTGCGCGTTTCGCTTCGATAGGTCAGGCTTCAGTCTGCCAACAAACGCGCTCTCTTTTCGGCGATGCTTTGCATCAATGCATCAAAGGGACCGGCAAATGCCACGACACCGTCATCCTGGAGCTGCTGCGTGATGGCCTTTAGATCAATACCCAGTTCTGCCAGTTTCGTGATTTGCTGTTGCGCTTCCGCCACGCCCCGGGTGAGGGTTTCGGCGACCCGACCGTGATCAAGGAAATTGTCGACTGTTTCAGGCGGCATCGTATTGACCGTATGCGGGCCGATAAGTTCGTCCACGTACATGGTATCCGGGTAGTCCGGATTCTTGACACTAGTACTGGCCCACAGCACGCGCTGCACCCGGGCACCTTTGTTCTTTAAGTGTTGCCAGCGGGATCCGTTAAATATCTTCTTAAATTCGGCATAGGCGATTTTCGAATTTGCAATGGCGATTTTTCCCAGTAGTTCTTTCGCATTTGCTTCCTCGAGGGCTTTATCGACCGCCGAGTCAACCCGGCTGACAAAAAACGAAGCCACCGATGCGACCCGATCTGCCGGATGTCCTCTTTTCACGGAGGGTCCGGACAAGAGCAACTTGTCGAGGCCGGCCAGATAAGCCTCGGCGACGGCCTTGTAATTTTCGAGACCAAAGATCAGAGTTACGTTGACATTTACCCCGCCACCGATCAGTTCCGTGATTGCCGGTATGCCGGCAGGCGTGGCAGGTACTTTAATCATCACGTTGGGACGATTCAAAGTCTCAAAGAGCCGGGTGGCTTCAGCTATGGTTTTCTCCGTTTCGTTGGCCAAATGCGGGTTGACTTCAAGACTTACATAACCATCGCGGGCATCTGACGAATTGTAGATATTTTTAAGCATATCGGCAGCCAGGCTGATATCTTCCATCGCCAGTGATTCATAAATGTCATCGATGCTTTTGCCAGCGTTGATCAACTCTTTGATGGCCTCGTCATAGTCATTGCTGCCGGCGATGGCTTTCTCAAATATGGCCGGATTCGATGTGATTCCTCTGACGCCTTTGTCGATTAATGCCTGCAACTCACCCGATGTGATCAGTGAGCGGCGAATAAAATCAAACCATACCGATTGACCTAATTTTTCGAGTTCAATAAGTTTTGACATTGGGATTTCCTCCTAATCCGGATATTCTGAGCTTTCGCAACCCAGCCAGACGGGATACATCGGCGCATATACTGTGAAATTTTGCTTGAGTGGGCCCTGGTCTGCCCGAGGCGGTTTAGGCATTTTCCAAATCCCCGTATTTTCTTAAATTTAACATACCCGCAAAGGCTGCGCCCCACAGCCCGCTTTCTTCATTGGTATTCAAATAGACCGGGATTTTCTTCAACATGTGTGACATGGTTTTTGATCTGTGAAATTGACGCTTAAATTCAGGATGGTTGACGATATCCGGGATCTTGGCCGCAACCCCGCCGGCAAGGTAGACACCTCCCCGGGCGAGCACTTGCAAGGCGTAATTGCGGCAGGCCCTGCCATAAAAGCGCGCCATCCACCGAAGCGTTTTTGATTCTTGCGACAGCCCGGCACTGACCTCAACTGCCGTCAATTTATTTCCGGAAAGAAATTGGTGTATCAGGCTCAAGCCTCTGCCGGAGACCACAAACTCAGCTTCGACATAGGCAGTCTCCAGCTCATCTATCAAAAATCTCATAAAATCAAACTCTGCCTGTGACTCAAACGGAAAAGCGCTGTGACCTCCCTCAGACGGCACGACCACATAGCCACCGGCACCATCAGGTGTCAGAGCAGCCATCCCCAGCCCGGTACCGGCACCGATAACGGCCAGGGTTGCAGCTGAATCGATTTCTCCTGCTACCACCTGTCGGGCCGAATTAATGATCGGTGAGCGGCAGGCATAGGCCTGGGCGGCGAAGTCGTTAATAAGAATGCAGCGCTTCAGATTAAAATCATCCTTACTGTTGGTTATATCAATATCCCAGGGGATATTGGGAGGGTTGCTATAGACACCTTTGATCACCGGTCCGGCAACAGCCAACACGGCCAGATCGCATTGGCTTAGGGCTAGGGCAAATTCTGTTTTGTCCAGCAGAGTCAATAGGTGGGAGAAAGATCTAGATTTGCGGGTTTCAAGCCAGCGGCTTTCGACCAGGGACAATCCGCCTTTTTCTTCAATCCTAAAAAATGCAAACCGGCTGTTTGTTCCGCCAATGTCGGCAGCGAGTATACGTTTCATACCTTATCCAACTGGAGGTTTTCTCCTTATTTTTTATGCCTGAAACAGCGCCGGCATTTAATTGATTTGGTGCGTATTGCCCTCATCCTTCTCGCTTGATCTTCTTAATGATCTTAGGAATAAAAAATGAGAAGATAAACAGGGCGATCGAGAAAAAGACCTTAAAAGAAATCAGCTCTGCCCAGTTGCCGGATGCCCAGACATCTTTTAATGTTCCAATGAAAAATGTAAAAATAAATGTTCCGACGATGATTCCCAGACCGGTGCCGATCAAATAATCCTTAAAATGCACTTTTGTCAAACCCATGCCGAAATTCATGGGTGTGAAAGGAAAATACACCAGACGCAGATACAGTACAGTGGCAAATCCATTGCGTTCAATGCCATCGTCATATTTCTTGAGCTTGTCACCGATCAACGAGGAGGCAAATTCTCTGCCAAGCGTACGTCCGATAAAAAAGGCGGCGCTTGCGCCTGCCATGGCACCCAACCAGACCCACAAAAACCCCCAATAGGCCCCGAAAATCGCACCCCCCAGACCGGTCAGCAGCGTTCCCGGCAGAAAAAAACAGACTCCGGCCGCATAGATAAAAATGAAAATAATCGGGGCCCAGAAACCGGCAGACTCTAAAAACCGTCCCAGTGCTTCTGCGCTCAAATAATTTTTAATCGGCGTGAATCGAACAAGGAAGATCGCTGCCATGATAAAGAGCAACAAGATGATTGCTTTGATCACCGCATTTTTGTGATTTTTAGGGATGTCACTAGCGGCTGGTTCCATATTCACTCCTGTCTGTTGTTTTTCTCGAGCAATTTAGTCAAAAAGGACCAGCATCGCTCAACGCTGTCCTGTCGCCAGAAAAGCATTTGATCCCCCAGCATGCAGTCTATTAAAACTTTTTCATAGGCATCCAGAGTCGGTCCGGTGTAGTTCTGATCGTAATGAAAATCCATGGTCACTGTGCGCAGGCAAACCCGGGCACCCGGATTCTTGGTTTGAAACGACAACGTAATCTTCTCTTCCGGATGGATTCCCATAGTTAACCGGTTGGCCAGAATTCTTTCCCCGAGAACGTGCCGAAACATTGCATAGGGCACCGTCTTGAACTGGATGGCAATTTCAGTTCGCTTTTTGTTCAAACGTTTGCCGGAGGTCATGTAAAAGGGAACGCCCTGCCAGCGCCAGTTATCCAGGTAAACTTTCATCATGGCAAAGGTCGGTGTTATGGAGTTCGGATCCACGTCGGGCTCATCGCGGTAGGCCGGCACCGCTGTGCCGTTGATGCTGCCGGCGGCATACTGGCCCAGAACGAGATAGTCCTGCAGGTATTTTACGGGAAACGGCCTGAGTGCCCGAAATACTTTGGTTTTTTCATCCCTGACCAGTTCATCCTCAAACCGCGAGGGAGGCTCCATGGCAGTGAGGGCCAACAATTGCATCATATGGTTTTGAAACATGTCTCTCAGGACCCCGGAGTGCTCGTAGTAGCCGGCACGATGTTCCACCCCGAGTGTTTCGGTGGCAGTGATAACGATATGGTCTACATATCTTCGGTTCCAGATCGGTTCAAAAAGTGCATTGGCAAAGCGAAACATCAATACATTCTGTACGGTTTCTTTCGCCAGGTAGTGATCGATTCTGAATATTTGGCGTTCTTTGAAATATTCGTGCAGACTGCGATCCAAATCTACGGCCGTCTCTAAATTGGTGCCGAAGGGCTTTTCCACGACAATGCGGGACCAGCCATTGCCTTCGGTCATCTCGGCACTCATACCTGCTCGACCGATCATTTGGGCGACTGTCTTGTAGAGTGTCGGTGGCAGCGCGATATAAAAAATGCGGTTTCCGCGGGTGTTGTTCTCGCGGTCGAGGTTTCTTAAGGATTCGGCCAGGCCGGTATAACTTTCAGGGTTCTCGTAATCGATGATTTGATAGTGAAGCGCAGCAGCAAAAACCTGCCACTTGGCCGGTTCCAGCATGTCGGCAGCTTTCAGAGCGGCTTCCATCTTATTTCTGAAATCAACGCTAGCCATCTCTGTGCGGCCGCAGCCGACAATTTGAAACGATTCCGGCAGTCCACCGTTGAGATAAAGGTTAAACAAGGCCGGAATCAATTTGCGGACGGTTAAATCTCCAGTTGCACCCATGATTACAATAATGCATGGCTCACTCTGCTGCGGGGCCAGACACTCCCCTGAATCGATTCCAAGATCCGGTGTGCTCACCGATGCCAGAGCCATCCGTTCTGTATTCTGTTTGGAGGTGGTGTTTTTCATGAGACAATCCTCACCAGCATTAAACTTAAACTTTACCCAAATACTTATTGGTCTGCTAGAGATCAGACTTGGTTGATTAGTTTACTTGTTGAATGGTTGATTAGGTAATTTATAGTCATAATTACTTCTACTTTGTCAAATTTGCTTTCACTTCCGCCTCTTGCTATAACAATCTGATATAGTAAAATAAAAATGCCTAAAGTGACCTAAAGTGACTAAAATGCCTAAAATTGTGGAAACGCTACGCTCTATCTGTTTTAAAAATTGACAGAATACCATAATTTTAGCTCATTTTAGTTCATTTTAAATTTTAGCTCATTTTCTTAATTAAAATTACAACCTATTTAAATTATAATATAATATATTGATCAGGCAATGTGACAAAGTAGAATTACTAATGCTCATTTATCCTTCACTGCACACATCGTCCCTGCAGGCTCTTCCTTTAAGATGGAAGAAAAACTTCAACCCCTTTTGAATCTTTTCTGAAAATATCTTCGGCGAGAAAAAACTTCCGGCGACCTTTTTATTTATTTCCCCGATGGTCGGATAGGGATGTACCGCAGCCGCCAGGGTGGATAGTTTCACTTTTCCGTTGAGCACGGCCACCCACTCAGCTAGCAAATCTCCGGCGTGAGGACCTAATATCTGAACGCCAATGGGTTTTTCCTTTTCATTCAGGATCATCTTGATCCTGCCGATCGATTCGCCCTCCGCCAGGCTGCGATCGTTGTCTTTAAATTCCTCGGTCCAGACGTTGTAATCAATCCCGACCTTGCGGGCACTGTTTTCATTCATACCGATACTGGCGAGGGACGGATCGGTATAGGTGCACCAGGGCAGAAATGTATAGTCAGCTTTACGGGGAAGACGAAATATGGCATTGCTCACCACAATACCGCCTTCATATCCGGCGGCATGGGTAAACTGATAGCCGCCATTAATATCACCGGCGGCATAAATATGTTTGTGATTGGTTCTGAGGCGATTATCGACCTTTATACCCCGCTGATTATATTCGACCCCGATTGAATCAAGACCAAGATCCTTTGTATTGGCTTCTCTTCCCACTGCAACCAGAATGGTTTCCGCTTTCAGGCTGATGGTATTTCCCTCTTTTGTTTTAATTCTGACCTCTTTTTACCAAGATCATTGACTTCCTCAACGGCGGAGTTGAGATAAAACTTTACCCCTTCCGAGCTGAGGACATCCCTGACAAGATCCGCCATATCCGGGTCCTCTTTGCCCAAAATTTGGGGAGCCATATCCACCAGATAGACCCGGGTTCCCAGACGATTAAATGCCTGGGACATCTCACAGCCGATGGGACCGCCACCAAGAATGACCATGGATTCAGGCAGGCGGTCCAGGTAAAAGATTTCTTTGTTGGTGATATGGGGCGTCTTATCCAATCCTTTGATGGGTGGGATGACGGACGAAGAGCCGGTGGCAAGGACCCAAGCCCTGGCTGAATAGGTATTTCCATTCATCCGGATGCTGTGTTCATCGGTAAAGGTCGGCTGGCCGAACTCCACCTGGGCGCCAAGTTTGCAAAATCTTTCCTTTGAATCGTGGGGCTGGATGGTCGCGATCACCGATCGTATTCTTTTTGAAATTTCGCGGAAATCCACCGGTGGCAGGTCCATGGCAGGCAACCCGAATTTGCGGGAATTTTTTATTAAATGGTAGACATGCGCGCTTTTGATGAGTGTTTTGCTGGGAACACACCCAAAATGAAGACAATCTCCGCCCAGTTCATTTTCTTTCTCAACCAAAAGGGTTTTGGCCCCCAGCTGGGCGGCTCCGGCTGTAACCGTCAAACCACCCGCACCGCCGCCGATGATACCGATGTCATAATCGTAGTTTGGCATGAGGATTTCCTTTACTTAAGGTTTCAGGTTTCAGTGTTCAGGATTTAGCGACTCGCCTTCCTGACACCCGAAACCTCATATGAAACTACACAAAGTTAAAAGCGAACCGCAGAACCGCAGAATATCGAATATCGAATGTCGAAGGGTGGGTTCGCTTCGCTCAGTCATTTTTTATAAAATAGACAGAATACCTTACTTCGACATTCGATATTCTCTTTTTCAGAGTTTCTTTTCCGATCAGACTGGCCGTTTTGTTGGCCAGAGGCGGCGCTCTTATGAAACTACATTGTGAGCAATATTTCACCGCAGAGATCGCAAAGATCGCAGAGAAAATAATAAGACAATTAAATAGTTGAATTTAATTAAGATTTTT
>CAMYLH010000082.1 GCA_947259065.1 uncultured Desulfobacterales bacterium | reverse complement strand
CAAGGATGCCAGTGTGATCCGGCGGCGCAGGGAATGCATTGATTGCAGTCGACGTTTTACAACCTACGAGCATATTGAAGAAATCCCCATTATGATTATCAAAAAGGATGGTCGACGAGAAGTATTTAATCGAGAAAAAGTGCGCAGCGGTGTGAAAAAGGCCTGTGAGAAACGTGATATCAGTATGAATGTCATCGAAGAATTCATCGATGATCTGGAACGTGATTTGCGAGAAATCGACGAGAAGGAATTCCCGGCCTCCGTCCTAGGCGAGAAGATCATGGTAAAACTCCACGAACTGGATGATGTCGCTTATGTTCGATTTGCATCGGTTTATCGGGAATTTAAAGATGTGAACGATTTTGTTTCCGAATTAAAGAGTCTTTTGAGTAACCACAAAAAGACAGATGACAGAAAACAGAGAACCAGAGACCAAAAATAGACGAAAACAACGGCCTGAACGATCTCAATTTATCCAGTTAAATCTATTTGTTTTTTGTTTAACCGGGACGATCCAAATTTATATAGTGAGATTTTTACCCTGTTCAATTTATAAATTATGTTGCCGGGAAACGACAGTGACAGGCCATCCCGTTAAATTCCGCAGGACCATTTAACTGGGACGAAGCGTATTTTATCGGAACGATCCTCACAAACACCACCAGCATAACAACTAAACGATCTTAACCATCTTAATCTGTCCTCTGTCTTCTAACCTCTGATTTCCGAGAAATTATGGATGACCGTCATTTCATGAATATTGCTCTGGATCTTGCAGCCAAGGGCGAAGGCTTAACATCACCAAATCCTATGGTCGGCGCTGTGGTGGTAAAAGACGGCCAGGTTGTGGGAAGGGGATACCACAAGGTTGCCGGTGAGTCCCATGCAGAGGTCAACGCTCTTGAAGAGGCAGGTGATCTTGCGAAAGGGGCGACCCTTTACGTTACGCTGGAACCCTGTAATCATACCGGGCGCACTCCCCCCTGCACCCGCAGGATACTGGAGCTGGGCGTCAGACGTGTGGTTGCAGCCATGAAAGATCCCAACAAAAAGGTGACCGGAGGTGGCGCTGAATTTTTAGAGCAGAACGGGGTGCAATTCACCGCAGGTGTTTGTGAGGGGCAGGCCAAAAAACTGAATGAAGCCTTTATTAAATACGTTTGCTCCGGTCGCCCTTTTGTCATGGCAAAATGTGCAGCCACTCTCGATGGCCGAATTGCCACCCGTACGGGGGATTCCAGATGGGTAACCGGCGAAACAGCGAGACGGTTCGTTCATCAGTTGCGTCATAGGGTGGATGCCGTCATGGTCGGAATCAACACCATTCGAAATGACGACCCGAGCCTGACTACCCGTCTGCCTGGCCTGCAAGGCAGTGATCCTGTGCGAATCATTCTGGACACCCATTTGTCTATTTCACCGGATGCACGGGTATTGCGGCAAGTATCCGCTGTTCCCACTATTCTGGTGGCCGGTTCCGAAGCGGTGGGGAATAAAAAGAGGGCGCTTGAGAAATCAGGTGCTCAGGTGCTTGAAGTATCGCTTAAAAATGATCTGATTGATATGAAAGCATTAATGGTGCAGCTCGGAGCCAGGGAGATTACCAGCCTGCTGATCGAGGGCGGCAGCCGGGTGCTGGCTTCGGCCTTCAACTTCGCAGTGGTGGACAAAGTGTACTTTTTTTATGCACCTAAAATCTTGGGAGGCGATGACGGTGTCCCGATATGCAGCGGACCGGGTGTGGAACTGATGAGCGAATCTATAACGATCGATGATATCTGCGTCCACCGCTATGGTGACGATGTGCTCATAGAAGGATATGTTACATAGGCACTTAGGGCCTTTTTTCTTACAAGATGTTGTTAGAAAATGAAGGTGTCGGGTTTCAGGTTTCAGAATTAAAAATCACAAATACCAAACAAATCACAATGACCGATCCGCCTGAAACGGACCAAACCATTGGCGTTTGATCCGCCGCCGCCGGATTTGGATATTGTAATTTGTTATTTCCAGGTTTTCCGGATTAGGTGCTCATTCTTCGGGGTCCGTTGTCAGTTGTAAATTTCGGATTAGTTGTTATATTTTGTCCGTTTGGATGATGAAGGCCTAAAAAGGGTCAAGGCCAATGGCCAATGGCTAAAGGCTCATGACTGTTGGCTCAAAGGGGAGCCTTCGGCTGTTAGAGGAGCGCTTCGCTTGAGGTTAGAGGCAGAATGGCATAGAGCACGGCGCATAGGGCAAAGGGAAGAAGAAGGAAGCAGGGAAGTTGGGAAGCTGAACGCCATATAAACTCAGGGCTCAAAGAGGAGCCGATGGCTGTTGAAGGAGCGCTTCGCTTGAGGTTAGAAGCAAAATGGCATAGAGCATAGGGCATAGGGAAGAAGCAATGAGGCTGGGAAGTTAGGAAGGTGAAAAACAAAAAAGCTTGTGCTGAAAGCTTATAGATAGGAAAGGTATAACTTCCTTTTTTCCTCAATCAACTAATCAACCAATCAACGAATTAACCAATCAACCAGACCAGATTGGAACAGGATACAGGGCTGAACGCTCACATTTTATCCAGTTAAACCTATTTGTTTTTTGTTTAACCGGGACGCTCTTAACGTACCAAACCATTACAACGGCAAAATCAATGTTTACGGGAATTATAGAGGGTCTGGGTACTATTGTCGGTATGCGGGCTTCCGGTCAGGGAAAACGCCTGACAATCGAAGCGGATTTTTCTCTGGATCAGTCAAAAATCGGCGACAGCCTATCGGTCAGCGGAGCCTGCCTGACCGCAGTGAAGATCGACGGCAAACGCTTTGAGGTCGATGTTTCTCCGGAGACCCTTCAAACAACGACTTTTGGGCAAGTCAAAGTCGGTGAATGTCTCAATATCGAGCGGGCCATACGTCTTTCGGATCGTATTGACGGACATCTGGTGTCTGGCCATATCGACGGAACAGGTACCATCAAGCAACGGGAATCCCTGAGCAACGCAATCATTATAACCATCGCAATGAACGAGTCTCTCACACGCTACATGATTGTCAAGGGTTCGGTTGCGGTGGACGGTGTCAGCCTGACCATCAATACCTGTGAATCAGACAACTTCTCCGTGAGCATCATACCCTATACGGCCAAATTGACGACCATCGGTTTCAAAAACAAAGGTGATCGGGTGAATATTGAAGCCGATATGATCGGGAAATATGTTGAACGGTTTATGATCGGTAGGCCCGATCGGGGCAAAGAGGATCGTTCGAAACAAGAATTGATTGATCACGCATATTTAGTCAAAACCGGGTTTATTGATTAGCACTGCGGAAGGTGATACTTATCATATTATTAGGAACTAAACATAATTGGAGATAAGAAGAAAAAATGCCACAACTTAGTAGTGAAGAGGCCATTAGACAAATCAGAGACGGCCGAATGGTTATTCTGGTGGATGATGAGGACCGGGAGAATGAGGGGGATCTTTGTATGGCGGCCGAGAAAGTGACGCCTGAGGCCATCAATTTCATGGCCACATACGGCCGCGGACTCATTTGCCTGTCGATGACCGCGGACAAGATTGACAGCTTGGAGCTGCCTCCGATGGTGGATATCAATACATCTCCCTACGGAACCGGTTTTACCGTATCGATCGAAGCCCGATGCGGCCGTGATCTGGTAAGACCCGGCCATATTTTTCCCCTGCGGGCCAGAGATGGGGGGGTGATGGTGAGAGCCGGTCAGACGGAAGGATCTGTTGATATGGCTCGTCTTGCCGGTCTGCAGCCTGCCGGTGTCATCTGCGAAGTTATGGATGAAGACGGAACCATGGCCAGAATGCCGGCCCTGGAAAAATTCAGTGATAAACATGGAATTGGTATTTGCACCATTGCGGATCTCATTGAATATCGGATGCGCACGGAGTCTTTTGTACACCGCTCTGCAGAAACGATAATTCCGACTTCAATTGCCGGTGATTTTAAAGCCATAGTTTATGAAAACGATGTGGACAACTTGTTGCATATCGCTATGGTCAAAGGTGTGGTCGATCCGGAAAAACCCACACTGGTGCGCGTCCATTCCGAGTGCCTGACCGGTGATATTTTCGGATCCATGCGTTGTGATTGCGGTCAGCAACTGCATAAGGCTATGTCTAAAATGGAAGAGGAAAGCAGCGGGGTACTGCTGTATATCCGACAGGAAGGCCGCGGCATTGGTCTGGTCAACAAAATCAAGGCCTATGCGCTGCAGGACGAAGGCTTCGATACCGTTGAAGCCAATGAGAAACTGGGTTTTGCATCGGATATGCGAAACTACGGCATCGGAGCGCAAATCCTGGTTGACCTGGGTGTCAGAAAAATGAGGCTGCTAACCAACAATCCTAAAAAAATGGTGGGTCTTGACGGATACGGCCTGAAAATTATCGAACAGGTGCCAATTGAAATCGCCCCCAACGAATTCAACAAGTGTTATCTGGAATGCAAAAAGCTTAAGATGGGGCACCTGTTGAATGTGGATGCCAATCCCTAATCGGGTTGAATACGAAGAAAGGAGCATACATGCCTAAATTCCATGAGGCCAAACTCATTGCCGAGGGTAAAAAGTTTGCGTTGGTTGTCAGCCGTTTCAACGACTTTATCACCGAAAAGCTCTTGAGCGGTGCGCTGGATGCGCTGGTTCGCAGTGGCGCCGCAGATCAAGATCTCGAAGTGGTCAAAGTCCCGGGAGCCTTTGAAATTCCGCTGGTGGCCAAAAAAATGGCAAATACCAAACGTTTTGACGCCGTGATTTGTCTGGGTGCTGTTATAAGGGGTTCAACGCCGCACTTTGATTACGTCAGTGCCGAAGTAACCAAGGGCGTCGCCATGGTCGGCATGGAGTCTGAAATTCCGGTTATTTTCGGCGTTATTACGACCGATACCATCGAACAGGCGATCGAACGTGCAGGCACCAAAGCAGGCAATAAAGGCTGGAGTGCGGCGATCGCTGCCGTAGAGATGGCAAACCTGTTTGAATTGATTGATTAACGCACCCATGGGCACTCGTCGTCAGGCGCGAGAGCTTGCTATGCAAGCACTCTTTTACATGGATATGCAAAAGCATGCATCCGAAGAGATGCTGGAATACTTTTGTGGCTGCTTTTGCACTTCGAAAAAGTCACGACCATTCTTAATCAAGTTGGTAAACGGCGTTTTAGATGAAAAAGGCCAGATCGATGCATTGGTTGAACGCTTTTCCCAAAATTGGCAAATTAACCGTATGTCTTGTGTTGATCGCAATGTGATGCGCATCGCGGTTTACGAAATGCTATACTGTGATGATATACCACCGAAAGTGTCCATCAATGAGGCCGTCGACATCGGAAAGAAGTTCGGTACCCAAGAATCCGGGGCATTCATTAACGGTATTATGGACAGCATCCGGGCGGCACTTGAAAAAGAGGGTACTTCAGAAAAAGTTGACCTTACACAGAATGATGCGGTTGAATAAATAGGAGGATGATTTGATCATTAAAACACTGGCTGTCGGACCCATCCAGGCGAATTGTTACATTCTTGGCTGTGAAGAGACATTGGCGGCGGCGGTTATAGATCCTGGAGACGAAACCGATCGAATTTTACATGCACTGGCGGAGTCAAGTTTGACCGCTAAACTTATTATCAACACCCATGGCCATTTTGACCATGTCAGTGCCAATAAAAGGCTCAAAGAGGTCACCGGCGCACAGATCCTCATCCATTCTCTCGACGCGCCGATGCTCAACCAGCTTTCCAGCAGCGCTGCCGCCTGGGGTCTTGCGGCGGATAACTCCCCCAGGCCCGACAGGGAGCTTAATGACGGTGATGAAGTCACATTCGGCAATACTGTTTTAAAGGTGATTCATACCCCCGGTCACACGCCGGGCGGTATTTCTCTTTATGCCGCTGATTTTGTTTTTGTTGGCGATACACTATTTGCAGGATCCATCGGCCGCACCGATTTTCCGGGAGGCAGCTTTGAGGCGCTTAAGGAAAGTATCCGCAAAAAGCTGTTTGTTCTTGGCGATCATGTTAAGGTTTATACGGGGCATGGACCGCCCACAACGATCGGGGAGGAAAGGCGATCGAATCCCTTTGTAGGGGAAAATGCGTCCTACTTCGGCTAAGGGACGGGCCGGAGGCCAAAATTTAAACTCTAAAATTTGCCCAGAGAGCTGATTTTAAGAAATAAAAATAAAAGAAAAGTTGAAAGCTCACCCTAATTTTGCCTGAACTTCACTATGTTCGATCTCCCGTCGTTTTAAAATGTCGTAATAAACCCTGATCTGTTTGATATAAAGGACAGGTTCAGTGCCCCGGCAGTAGCCATATTTTGAGTTTTTATAATATCTGCGAAAGCTTAGCAGGGGCAGGGTTTTTGCCAGCGATTCCCAAGAGTCCGGGTCAAGATTCATTTTGACTGCCAGTTGGCGGGCATCCCGGATATGGCCCTGACCGATATTGTAAGCAGCTAGCGAGATGAGCAGTCGATCGTTTCCTTGCGCACCGTCAAAAAGATCATAGAGGTTTTTTAAATGTTGTACTCCGGCATTAATATTTTCGACAGGGTTGTAAATATCCTTAACTCCCAGACTGCGGGCCGTTCTCGAAAGAAGCTGCATCAAACCCTTTGCTCCGGCAGGGCTTTTAGCCCAGGGATTTAGATGGGATTCTTGATATATCTGAGCGGAAATCAAGCGCCAGTCAAAGCCGTGTTTTTTGGCAGCCGCCTTAATAAACGGGCTGTACGGGCTGTAACGGGATAGCCTGGTTTTAATTCTGCGATGAAAAATGCTCAGATCGACGTAATCGAAGTCTGCGATATCGCCATAGTATTTATTGTAAATCTCATCGTATTTGCCATTTTCTTTGATAATTTTGAAAAATGAATTGATTTTTGCCTTTAAGCGGCGAGCCTCGGGATGCACCGCCCAGCCAAGTTGCTGCAGATCACTGATGGCACCTGCCATAATTGCACCGGGATAATGGCGTCGGCTCAACATGGCAACATTGCTATCGGCAACGGTAAATTCGATATCCCCTCTATCTACATGTTGTATCAACTCTTCCGTGGGCAAATCGTGATGGAGTTCAATGGTGAATTCAATCCCTTGTTTTTGGAGTTCCTCGAGTTGCTCCTGGTAAGAGGTAGCCGTTCGAACATGGATGGTCTTGCCGGAAAGATCTTCCAGTTTTTTAATTTTTGCCTTGTTGCGCCGGGCAATGATGTGCTGCTGTATATCCATGTAACCATCTGAAAAAGCTGCCTTTTTTTCTCTTTTGGGAGTAATGGTCATCCCTGCTGCGATAAAGGCACCGGTCCCATTTTGCAACGACGGGATCATTTCCTCCCAATCTTCAGTGATTTGCACGTTCAGTTTAACTCCCAGATAATCAGCAAACTCCTTTGCCAGCTCATATTCAAATCCCATGGGTTCTTCGCGATAGGTATAGAAACAATGCGCAGAATTGCGGGTAATCACTGTAATTTGTCCGGCTTTTATGATTTTATGAAGCGTATTAAATTTATAATCATTGACGATGGGATTCATTGCATAAAATGCGGCAAGCACCCACAAAGCAAGAATAATCAGCTGAGGGACAGGCTGACCGCGAAAAATCTTATGGATTGCCGATGTGACCATTTATGTCAAAACGCCCCCAGCTGACACGGCTTTATCTTAATTTCGAGAGCTTCACAGGCCGCGCTGACGGTCATTTTCGGTAAGACGAACCGGTGCGCAATATCCCAGGCCGCGCGGCACGAAAGTTTTTTTGCCACCAAAGCCATACGGATAGCCTCTTCCAGGTCTCGGCTCTGGGGTGATTTTGGCTTGACTGCCTTTTTGACCGGACTGTATCCAAATAAACCCAGCTGACATTTAACCAATCTTATATCCAGCAGGTCTATACCTCTCCCAACATCGGCCGGCGTCGCTTTTAGTTCTTCTAATATTTTAAAGGCAACGGCACAGGCTATTTCATTATTTTTGCTTTTATCTAGAACCTCTTGCTTCACTGCGGGGTCCATCGGTGTATTGGTGTCGTGCTTTTCTGAAAATTTTGGCCCTTGTTCCCTTGTCATTTCATGTCTCCTTAATATTGCGGTTGGGCTAGGGTTTCGTTTTCCCTATTTTACTTGAATAAAATCACGTGGTTTGATAATTTAAAACTTTTGGTCAAGTATACCATACTTCCGATTCGGTTTGCAATTGGTAGCTTAAATACATATCGTACCGAATAATAAGCATATTTTAAAGCAACAAATTTAAAGCGACAGGTTAGCATGCCGTTTGTCTTTGACCGTAAAAAAACACGTCAGATAAGGGTTGGGAATGTTCGTGTGGGGGATATGGCGCCAATTTCGGTGCAATCCATGACGACCACACCGACGGCGGATGTTAACGCCACGGTTTCCCAGATCAAGCGGTTGCAAAATGCCGGCTGTGAAATTGTTAGAGTGGCGGTTCCGGATCATCAAGCCGCAGCGGCCATCCGAGCCATCAAAAAAGAAATTTTAATTCCCCTGATTGCCGATATCCATTTTGACCACCGGTTAGCCATTGCAGCAACTCTGGCCGGTGTGGATGCCTTGAGGATAAATCCCGGCAATATTGGAAGTGCTAAAAAAGTGAGGAACTTGGTGGACTGCGCCAGAGATGCCGGCATTTCGATTCGTATCGGTGTCAATTCCGGTTCCTTGGAAAAAAATATTCTAAAAAAATATAACGGTGTTACCGCCGAGGCGATGGTCGAAAGTGCCTTAGGCCACGTCGACCTGTTGAATTCTTTTGGATTTGACCAGATAAAAGTTTCTTTGAAAGCATCCGATGTTGCCCGTACGGTTGAGGCCTACCGGCTGTTATCTACAAAAACCGATTTGCCGTTGCACGTCGGAGTGACAGAAGCCGGCTCACTTTATACCGGCATCGTCAAGTCTGCGCTAGGCATCGGGACGCTGCTGGCTGAAGGTATCGGCGATACCATTCGGGTATCATTGACGCGGGATCCGGTTGAAGAAGTGCGGGTTGGATATGAAATTCTCAAAGCTCTGGGCATACGGCAGCGTGGGCCCGAGATAATTTCCTGTCCTACCTGCGGACGTTGTAATATTAACCTATTTGATATTGTCGAACAAGTGGAAGCAGCCTTATTATCTATCGCTTCTCCGATTAAAATTGCAATAATGGGATGTGTGGTAAACGGACCCGGAGAGGCCCGGGAGGCGGATATCGGTATTGCCGGTGCAGACGGAAGCGGGGTTCTTTTCAGGAAGGGAAAAGTTGTTAAAAAGTTTCCCCAGGAAAAACTGGTTGAAGTTCTGCTGGCTGAAGTGGAAAAATTTGAGAGATATCGAAAGGAACGAGATGGGAAATAATGTACAATCGGCGATTACGCCGAAAAGAGCTGAAGATTATCCGAATTGGTACCAACAGGTGATTAAGGCGTCCGATTTAGCGGAGCGCTCTCCGGTTAGAGGATGCATGGTCATCAAGCCCTGGGGCTATGCACTTTGGGAAAACATCGTTCGCGTACTCGATGATATGTTTAAGGCAACCGGTGTCAAGAACGCCTATTTTCCGCTGTTTATTCCTTTGAGTTTTTTGGAAAAGGAGGCCGCGCATGTGGAAGGCTTTGCCAAAGAGTGCGCAGTGGTTACACATCACCGGCTTGAAAAAGGCTCGGACGGAGCGCTAGTCCCTGCCGGCGCGTTAACCGAACCGCTGGTAGTGCGACCGACTTCCGAAACCATCATCGGAGACTCTTTTTCAAAATGGATCAGCAGTTATCGCGATCTTCCCGTCCTGATCAACCAATGGGCCAATGTGGTTCGATGGGAGATGCGGACACGGTTGTTTCTAAGGACGAGTGAATTTTTATGGCAGGAAGGACACACCGCTCATGCGACCAGCGAAGAAGCGGTTGAACGAACGAAGCAGATGCTCGACGTTTATGCGAAAATGGCGGAAGATTACCTGGCTATGCCGGTTATAAGAGGCAGCAAGACTGCGGCCGAACGGTTTCCCGGAGCCGTGGATACGTATTGTATCGAGGCCATGATGCAGGATTGTAAAGCGATGCAGGCAGGCACTTCACATTTTTTAGGCCAGAATTTCGCCAGAGCATCAGAAATAAGATTTCAGACAGCCTCGGAAACCGAAGATTATGTCTGGACCACATCATGGGGTTCTTCCACCCGGCTGATTGGGGGGGTGATCATGACACATGGTGACGATGATGGGATCATCTTACCTCCTAAAATTGCTTCTGCCCATGTGGTGCTGCTGCCGATCATCAGAAAATCCGATGATCGGGAAAAGGTGATGGCTTACACTGAAAATCTGGCTGGACAACTGCGGGAAATCTATTACCATCATCGAAAACTTGTCGTTGAAATCGACAATCGCGATATCGGCGGCGCTCGCGGTTGGGATTGGATTAAAAAGGGAATACCGTTGCGGGTTGAAATCGGTCCCCGAGACATTGCCCGGGATTCTGTATATGTGGGACGGCGTGACAAGGCCCATAATGAAAAAATCTCCCTCAACAGGGATCAGTTTGTCGGCGAAATATCTAATATTTTAGATGAAATACAGAACAGTCTTTTTATGCGGGCGCAGAAATTCAGCAAAGAACATACCCTGTCATTTGATGACCGGAAGGCCTTTTACGATTTTTTTACTCCGAAAAGTTCACAAAAACCGGAAATCCATGGTGGATTTGCTTCATCTCCCTGGTGCGGCAAAGAAGCTTGTGAGCTAAAAATAAAAGATGAGCTTGGGGTGACCATCCGCTGCCTTCCCTTTGAACAGGAAAACAATAAAGACTCTTGTATTTGCTGTGGCAAGCCGGGTATCATCCGAGCGGTTTTTGCTAAAGCTTATTAACGAAAGTCGCTGGTTGCTGGATACCGGTCGCTGGTCAGTTGTCTCTTGCTGCTGGCGCTGGTCTCCGACAGATCGGTGCCTGTTACTTGTCAATGGAATTTTGAGCCGGAAATGGGCTTGATATTTCGTGATACGAGTTTTTCGATTTTTGTTATAGGATAAAAGCTTTTAATTTTTAAATGGATTAACGAAACGCATCATCATATCTTTGGTTTGATACCTTGTGTTTTGGGTTCTTTACCAAGTAGATTTTGAGAATTTAGCGCTCATATTTATTCAAATTTAGAAAACCTGGTCCTCTGGACCCGGATCTTTACTTAAGTACCATCAACTGGCAGCCAGTGACCAGTAACCAGTAACCAGTAACCAGCAACCAGTGACCAGATTTGATTCGAATTAACAACATCATAGATAGAATTAGTGAGTACCATCCGGAAGCGGATCTGGATATCATTGAGCGCGCCTACATCTATTCCGCCAGAGTGCATGCGGGCCAGATACGCCTTTCCGGCGAGCCCTATCTTTCTCATCCACTGGAAGTGGCCGGAATTCTCAGTGATATGAAACTGGATGTCATCAGTGTAGCAGCCGGTCTCTTACACGATGTGATTGAGGACACCCAGGCGGTTCCGGAGGAAGTCGAAGAACTGTTCGGCTCCGAAGTTCGGCACATCGTCTCCGGTGTCACCAAGCTCAGCGGTCTTTCCTTTCACAGCACCCGGGCGCGACAGGCCGAAAGCCTTCGTAAGATGTTTCTGGCCATGGCCGATGATATCCGGGTTATTCTGATCAAGCTGGCCGACCGGCTTCATAATATGCGCACCCTCCAATTCCATAAACCGGGTAAAAGGAAAAAAATTGCCGGGGAAACTCTTGACATTTATGCGCCCATTGCCGCCCGACTCGGTATTTACTGGATAAAAAATGAGCTGGAAGAAACCTCATTTAAATATTTTCAACCGGAGGAATGTAGCCGGATTCAAGATCTGGTGGCCAAGTCCAGAACTGAGCGCACAAAATACATGGAAACCGTCAAAGGCTATCTCACCAAAAAAATGGATGAGGCCCACTTGGCATGTGAGGTATTAGGGCGCAATAAAAATTATTACAGCATTTACAACAAGATGGTTTCCCAGAACCTTCCTTTTGAAGAAATTTATGATATCATTGCCTTTCGAATCATCCTCGATTCTATTTCCCATTGTTATGAAGCCTTAGGACTGATTCATTCCATGTGGAAACCCATCGATCACAAGTTCAAGGATTATATCGCGCGACCCAAGGCCAATATGTACCAGTCTTTGCACACCACGGTTGTCGGACCTTTTGGTGAGCGCATCGAAATCCAGATACGAACCTGGGAGATGGATCGGGTTGCCAAATCCGGCATCGCGGCGCACTGGAGTTATAAAGAAGGCAAGCGCATCGATGAAAATATCAGTGAAAAATTTGCCTGGATCCAGGACCTCGTTGAAAACCAGGAAAATTTCCGGGACCCCGGCGAATTTCTGGAAAATGTGCGCATTGATCTGTTTCAGGATGAAGTGTATGTGTTCACTCCTCGTGGTGAAATCAAAACCCTGGCAAACGGCGCGACTACGGTTGATTTTGCCTATATGATTCATACGGAAGTCGGCAATCAATGCACCGGCGCTAAAGTCAACGGTCAGTTGGTACCTCTGGTCTATCAATTGAAGACTGGTGATATTGTAGAGATTACAACCTCGAAAAATCATCACCCCAGCAAAGATTGGCTGAAATTTGTCAAAACCGTCAAAGCGCGGTCAAAAATCCGTCAATGGATAAAAACCCAGGAAAAAGAACGCAGTATTACCTTGGGCCGGGAAATGCTTGAAAAGGCTTTTCGCAAGGAAAAACTGAATTATAATAACCTATCCAAGACCGAGGAGTTGGCGGAGGTCGCGGCTCATTTTGGTTTTAAGGCGATTGATGATTTGATTGCCAATGTGGGATACGGCAAAATTACGCCCCTTCAGGTCGTACGCAAATTTGTTCCCAAACTGCAGGCCCAAGATGTTCCGGAATCGATATTCAACAAACTCATTGGGCGGGTGAACCGCAAGAAGAAGCTCAAAACCGGCGTGCTCGTCAAGGGTGTTGATGATATTTTGATTAAGTTTGGGAAATGCTGCCAACCGGTTCCCGGCGATAATATTGTGGGTTATATAACCAGAGGTTATGGGGTGACGATTCATCGCACCAGTTGCGTTAATGCGCTGGAAATGAATCCCGAACGCCAAATCGAAGTTGATTGGAATCAGGAGGCCACCGAGATGTATCCGGTGAAGATTCGGATTATCTCACATGATCGGCAAGGCCTGTTGGCGGACCTTGTCGGAAATATCAGCAAATACGGCGCTAATATCCTTCATGCTTCCTCCGAAATCCGTGACAGCAGAATAGTCGACAGTTTTTTTACCATCGGGGTGCAGGATATCAGCCACTTGGAGAAAATTTTATCGGCAGTCAGGAAGGTTAAACTTGTACAGGACGTAAAAAGGATTGGCTAAGAGGTCTTTACCACATATCCGGACTTGATGCAGCTGGTACAGGCTACAATTTTTTTGACCTGGCCGTTTGAAATCGCTCGAACGCGCTGTAAATTCGGGTTAAATCTGCGTTTGGTGACATTGTGTGCATGGCTCACCCTATGGCCCACCATGGGTTTTTTGCCGCATATTTCACATACCCTGGACATAAATGTTCTCCTTTAGGAAAAATTTTAAATTCGATGTTATGATGCCTTTGCAAAACGATCCATTTTGTTCAATCTTTACCTCAGGCTTTCCACGCCAACGGATCGTGTTCTCACTTGCTCAAAAGGCTCATCGTCATTTGACTGAATCGCTGATCTATAAATATAGCGATATTCAAATCGATGCTTAGTACACTAAAATCGTAGAGCTGTAAAGGGTTTTTTACTCCTCATCTTCAGATAATGAGGCTTCACATTTGGCGATATACTCCAGGGTGTCCAGATGGTACCCCACATCGGGATAATTGGAAAGTACCGACATGAAGCGGTGTAAAGCGGCTTTGTAACGTTTAGATTTATAATAAAAAACACCAATATAGTAATCATTTCCGGCCAGGTTTTTCAAACATTTGGGGATATGTTCAGCACCGCTGCGTGCATATTGATCGTTGGGAAACTGTTTGTTTAAACGCTGAAAGGTCTCAAGGGCTTTGCGGGCCGGCGTCTGATCACGATCTATGGT
>CAMYLH010000081.1 GCA_947259065.1 uncultured Desulfobacterales bacterium | reverse complement strand
GCTGGGCATCAGGGCCGGATTCGGAAACGACCGGCTGAGATTTTATGGTACCAAGTTTATGTGTGACGGCAGCATGAGCGGTTGGACCGCGGCCCTTTATGAGCCATACGCCAATGAACCCGATGAATATGGCATCATCGTCAGCTCCGAGGAGGAACTGACGAACGGCATCGTGGAAGCTCACAAAGCCGGGTTGAGGCCCGTTACCCACGCCATCGGTGATCGTGCGATTGATATAGTCCTCGATGCTATTGAAAAGGCGCTGCGGGAAAGACCGGACCCGGATCACCGAATGAGTATCGAGCATTGCAGCCTGCCCACCATGGAGGCTATTGACCGCATGAAGCGTCTCGGTGTGCTTCCTTCCTCATCAGTAGGATTTATTTATGAACTCGGTCCGGCCCATCTTCTTGGAATCGGTCCTGAACGTCTTGAACGCTATTTCCCCCACAGGACCTACCTCGAAAAGGGTATTTTATCGGTTGGGAACTCGGACTGGTTCGTCACTTCCGCAAACATTGCTCAGCAGATTTACGGTGTCGTCACCCGTAAAGGATACAGCGGTGAAGTGATCGGACCGCAGCAGGCCATATCGGTAAAGGATGCGCTGCGACTGTATACCACCAACGGGGCCTATGCCTCATTCGAAGAAACCGTTAAAGGGACTATAGAGCCAGGCAAACTGGCGGATTTGGTGGTCCTGGATCGCGATATATTGGCTATTCCCGAGGAAGAGATAAAGGAAGTAAAGGTTGAAACCACCATCGTCGGTGGGGAGATCGTTTATCAGAGAAATTGAGAAATACATCGCTTTTAAAGTTGCCGAAGACTTGATGAAACAAAAATAAGGATCATTGATGAAAGCTGCTATCTTAACCTCCTATGGCACAGCAGATGTCCTGGAGATCTCCGATGTGCCGAAACCGCAACTGCAGGCAGATGAAGTGCTTGTACAGGTGCATGCAGCGGCGGTAAATCCCAAGGACACTTTCATTCGCAAAGGACGCTTTCGACGGTTTAGCGGGAACCGTTTTCCGATGCTGGCGGGATTCGATTTTGCAGGCGAAGTATTTGAAGTGGGCGCAAGGGTTAAAGTGACCAAGGTCGGCGACGCCGTCTATGGCATGCTGGATGGTTGGCAAGGCGGGACATTTGCAGAATATGTCGCGGTAAAAGCCAATCAGCTCTCCCAAAAACCGGAAAGCTTAACATTTGAGGAGGCGGCAGCCATGCCGCTTGTATCCTTAACGGCACTGCAGGCGCTCCGCGATAAAGCCAACATCAAAGAGGGTCAAGAGGTTTGCATCAATGGTGCTTCCGGTGGTGTCGGCTCGATGGCGGTGCAAATTGCAGGCATTTACAAGACCATTGTTACAGCCATCAGTAATAAACACAACCATGATTTTCTACATCAATTGGGGGCAGCTGAATGTATCGATTATCACCATGCGGACATTACAAATAATGAGCCGCGATTTAATATTTTCTTTGATGTGTTTGGCAACCAACGCTTCAAAGCCATCAAGCCCATTTTAAAAGATAGCGGCGTATGGGTGTCAACGGTAGTTCAACCCCATGTATTTCTGAGCGTTGCGAAAACCATGTTTTTATCTCGAAAAAAAGCCAAACTGGTTGTTGTGAAGTCTAGCCGAGAGGATTTGACAAAAGTACGGGAATGGGTTCAGACCGGCGAACTCAAACCCATTATTCATGAAATTTATCCTCTTGAAAAAATCCGCGAAGCCTATGCTCAACAGGAAACGAAGCATACAAGAGGAAAAGTTGTCATTCGCATCTAATTGATCCAAACGCCTGGCGTCTATCGAAAGCTGGCAAAACACTTTGTACTGCTTCATGGTGCATGGCATGGCGGATGGTGCTGGGATGGTGTCATCGATGAGATTGTTAAAGCCGGACACACTGCCGAAGCGCCTACCATGCCCGGGCACAACCCCGGTGACGACCGTTCCCAAATCCGTCGTGTTTTGCAAAGACGATGTTTCATTGCCGCCCGGTGCATATCTGGGCATGGCGCAGACGCTCGGGGAATTTGACCTCATCGAGGTCGAAGGCAGCCATGAAGCGCTTTTCACCAATCCTGGTGTCGTTGCCCAGGGCGGGCTAGAATACCGCCATCTGAAACTTTTGATTCCCTCCTCCAACCGTTAAATACCTGTCCCATCCCATTTAAGCCTTAAAAGGCAAAAGAGTAAAACTGGAATTGTGCCGTAATTAATTACATATTTGTATAATTAATTATAAAAATATACAAATATGTAATTTTATAAATCACCGTCCTCTCAACCCGTTTTATCAATATAATATAAAATATCAGATGGTTAAATATGATACCGAAAGGTTGTATCAAAATGGCATGAACGTTGCTGAGTAAACCACTTATTTGAAACAGGTATCAATGCAATTTAAATGGTAAAGGAGGAATTATATTTCCATGAAGAAGCTCGTACTTTCACTTTTGATTGCTGTAATCTCTATTGTCCATGCCTGGGCGGGTGATGAGGCGCCGACGCTGGAATCGAACAAACACTTAATCGACCTTGTACAGTCCCATGCCGACTACGTCTGGACCTTGGTGGCCGCCGCCCTGGTGTTTTTTATGCAGGCCGGCTTTGCCATGGTGGAAACCGGTTTCACCCGTGCCAAAAACGCCGTTAACATCATGATGAAAAACCTGATGGATTTTTCCATGGGGTCGCTGGCCTTCTGGGCCATCGGATTCGGGATTATGTTCGGTGCGTCATCGACCGGCTGGTTCGGAACCTCCGGCTTTTTCCTATCCGACTTTAAAGTCGGCGGTGATCCCTGGGTACTGGCATTTTGGATGTTCCAGGTCGTTTTTTGCGCCACCGCCGCCACAATTGTATCCGGAGCCATGGCCGAAAGAACCAAATTTTCCGGATACCTGATTTATAGTGCCGGGCTCAGTGCCATCATTTACCCGGTTTTCGGCAGCTGGGCCTGGGGCAGTCTTTTCAACGGCCAGGGCTGGCTTGAAGGCCTCGGCTTTATCGATTTTGCGGGTTCCACCGTCGTTCACTCCGTCGGCGGATGGGCCGCTCTGGCCGGTGCCATCATACTAGGTCCACGAATGGGCAAATACACCAAAGACGGTAAGATTAAACCGATTCTGGGCCACAACATGCCACTGGCGGCGCTGGGCGTCTTCATTCTCTGGCTGGGCTGGTTCGGTTTCAATCCCGGATCGACGACTGCGGCCAACAAGGATATCGCCATGATCTTTGTCAACACCAACCTGGCGGCAGCCGCCGGAGCCGTTCTGGCCATGGTCGCCTCTTGGATCAAATTCGGAAAACCGGAAGTGGGCATGAGTTTAAATGGTGCCCTGGCCGGTCTAGTGGCTATCACCAGTCCCTGTGCATCAGTCACGCCGCTGAGCGCTGTTATCATCGGTGCGGCTGCCGGTGTGATTGTGGTGCTTTCAGTGATGTTCTTTGACAGAATCAAAGTGGACGATCCGGTGGGTGCCGTATCCGTGCATGGTGTATGCGGTGCCTGGGGAACCCTGGCGGCCGGTATTTTTAATATCGGTGGAACCTCGCTCAAGATTATCGGGGTTCAACTGCTGGGAATCGCCGCTTGCTTTTTATGGGTGTTTCCGGCCGCCTTGATAATGTTTAAATTGATCGACAAAACCGTCGGCCTGAGGGTCTCGGCGGAAGAAGAGCTGGCAGGACTCGATTATGCCGAGCACGGCGGCAACGCCTACCCGGATTTCGAGGTTCTTTCCTATGGCGGTATCGGTTCGTCATCAGGTGGACCGGGCTCGCAACTGGCTATCGATGAAGTCGTCGGCCAGTTCGAACCGGCAAAACAGACATAGCTCAGCGCAATCCTTACCTCCACCCATGCCCGCCGGCAGCAGCTTCAGGTGCCGGCAGGTATATTCATCGGTGATGTCAATTTTACTATTCCCTCAATTACCCATTTTAAATTTCAATTCCCAAAGATTAATTGACAAAAAGGGCTGGTTTGAGGCATTTATTGTAGAACCGGTATAAATTTGTTGGTTTACTTTCCGGCGAACATGGGATGGCACGGGACCTAGTACCTAGTTTCGCAATTACAGTCACATATAATTAATGACCAATTCAACATCATTGCATACTCGGCACTAAGTCCTGAGTGAGCAAATACGTCTGCGTATTTACGAATCGATGGGCTTAGCATTTTTATCCGACGGATGGACTTTTTTGCCCATCGTCGTCTCCCGATGAGCAAAATTAAAATATTATCTGTGACCTCCGTGGCTCTGCTGGTGAAAAAATACGAAGGAGAAAATTTTGACGATTTATTCAGCCATTGGTTTTTCAGTGGCCATGTTCGTTTTGGCAGCGAGTCCGGGACCCGGGGTTTTTGCCACGATCGCCAGGGCGCTCGCCTCAGGATTCCGACCGTCGCTGGCCGTGATTTGTGGTATCGTCCTGGGCGATGTTATTTTTTTGCTATTTGCAGCCTTCGGCCTCTCAATGGTAGCCCAAGTTTTGGGAAATTTGTTTTTTATCGTGAAAATATGCGGCGGTGGTTATTTAATCTGGCTGGGTGTTAGAATTTGGTTTAAGAAGCCGGAGCCTGTCACCGCAAACCAAAACTTGAATATTCACTCACAGTGGGGTAACTTTGGGTCCGGCCTTGTTATCACGCTGTCCAATCCAAAGGTGATTCTGTTTTATTGTGGCTTCCTTCCGACATTTCTTGATTTGTCTGCGCTAACCCTGATAGATCTGGTAATCGTCGTTACGATTATTACCATTGTTTTGGGGTGTGTTCTTGGGACCTATGCTTTTTTAGCCAGCCGAGCCCGCAGAATGTTTACCAATCAACAGGCTGTCAGGCGACTCAATCGTGCGGCCGGCGGCGTGATGGTGGCCGCCGGAGTCGCCATCGCAATTCGATCCTGAACAGATCGATCCTGAACAGATCAGGGGAATCATGAGAACTGAGATGCTGAATTTGGTGTATGTGGGAGTGGGCGGCTTTCTGGGCTCAATCGGCCGTTATCTGGTTGCCGGAGCGGTTTATCAAGTTTTTCCAAATAGCTATTTTCCCATTGGTACGGCAGTTGTTAACATTTTGGGGTGCTTTCTGATTGGATTTCTCAATGGTCTCACCGAGCTGCGCCAGTTGCTAAACCCGGAGATGAGGATTTTTCTTCTAATCGGGTTGCTGGGCGGGTTTACGACATTTTCGACATTTGGTTATGAGACGATTGCTTCCATGCGGGCCGGTGAGTTTGTATCGGCCACTGCCAA
Source organism: uncultured Desulfobacterales bacterium (assembly GCA_947259065.1). Taxonomy (GTDB): domain Bacteria; phylum Desulfobacterota; class Desulfobacteria; order Desulfobacterales; family JAFDCJ01; genus JAFDCJ01. Next base: position 2,104 of record CAMYLH010000081.1, on the reverse strand, counting down.
TGTATTCATACAGGTCATCGTTGGCTTGTCAGCCGTTTGGCTCGGCTATAACGTAACCCGATATTTTTGAGGTGCGCAATGATGTTACCGGAAGAAGGTCAACTGCTTCGAATCCTGATTGGAGAAAATGACAAGTATGAAAAACAGCCTTTATATGAATGGATTGTCAGGAAGGCAAGAGCAACAGGATTGGCCGGAGCTACGGTTTTGCGTGGATTGGAGGGGTTTGGGGCTCACAGTCGCGTTCATACCGCCAAGATTCTCAGACTCTCGTCTGATCTTCCTATTGTCATCGAGATAGTTGACACCCATGAAAAAATTGCCCGGTTTCTGCCCTTAATCGACGATGCGATTTCAGAAGGTCTGGCGACCGTGGAGAACGTTAAAATCCGGTTTTATCGAGGCGGAAATTCTAAGTAGTCTACCCTGATGTTGCAGCATTGGGGTCTACGCCGGAACATAGACCCCAACAATGGGATAGATCCGAACTGGAGAAACACCGGCGATGTTTCGAATCGACCGGACAAATTTATAAAGCGTTAACTCAGCACTAAGGATAAAACAATGGTTACCGTCAAACCGATCGATAGCACTACGTTTGAAGTTATTGTTGAAGCGACTACCCAGACAACTCATAAGGTCACAGTGACACACTCCTATTATGAGAAGCTGACCGGCAAACGTGTGACCCCTGAGGTTCTGGTAGAAAAGTCATTTAGATTTCTTCTCGACCGGGAAAGTAATACTAGCATTCTTCGCAGCTTTGATCTTCCGGTTATCAGCCGGTATTTTCCTGAGTATGAGCGGGTGATCAAAGGGATGCTTGAGTAGGCCCTTAGAGGCATTTTTCTGACAACAAGTTGTCTGAAAACTATAATTTTTGACCGGAGATCGACACCTATGCAAATGCCTCCTTTTAGACTTGAACGCTATTTTGCCAAATATGAATTCAATGTAGATTATGTGCTGTGCTGTTCGGATTGTGAGTCTCTAACGGTTCGGGATTTGCTCGACCTTGAGCCGGACTCCGCCGACCGGTTTCATCAACACTGGCTCGGCTATACGGAATCCATGGGCAGTCCATCGCTGCGCAGGGAAATCTGCAGACTATACCGTGACATCCAGCCGGATCAGGTGCTGGTGCACACCGGCGCCGAGGAAGCGATCTTTCTTTTTATGCAAGCAGTGCTCAAGGCTAAGGACCATGTCATCGTCCACTGGCCATGTTATCAATCCCTTGCCGAAGTCGCCCGGAGTATCGGCTGCCGGGTTTCCCTGTGGAAGGCACGTGAAGAGAACGGCTGGGCACTTGATTTAGAGGAATTGAAGCGTCACATGCAACCCAATACCAGGGCAATCGTCCTCAATACGCCCCATAACCCCACAGGTTTCCTGATGCCTTTGGACATTTTTCAAGAGGTAAGCCGCATTGCCCGTGAAAATGGGATTATCCTGTTTTCCGACGAAGTCTATCGAGAGTCGGAATACCGAAGTGAGGACCGTCTGCCGGCAGCCTGTGATTTTGGCGAGCATGCCGTATCATTAGGGGTGATGTCGAAAACCTATGGCTTGCCCGGATTACGCATTGGCTGGATTGCCACGCGCAATGAAGAGATTTATGGGCAAATGGCGGCTTTAAAGGATTACACGACTATCTGCAACAGTGCGCCGAGTGAGTTTTTAGCGGAATTGGCCTTACGCCACCGAGACGCGTTGGCAGAACGCAGTCTGGAAATTATTAGCGGCAATCTGAAGGTACTGGATCAGTTTTTTGACAGGCATGCAGATCTGTTTGCATGGCAACGGCCGCATGCCGGTTCGATCGGATTTCCCAGACTGCTGGGGGAGGACGTTGAAGCATTCTGTGAAGCTCTGGTGAAATCTGCCGGGGTCCTGTTGTTGCCGGGCACTTTGTACGAAGACAACGGCAACCATTTTCGCATCGGTTTCGGACGTAGGGATATGCCGGCTGCTGTTAAGCGTTTCGAAGATTTCCTTGGGAAGTAATTGATAGTACCTATTGAAAACTTAGAATGCAATTGTCTGCGCAATATGCGATGCAAAAGGCGTTAGAAATAGTCACATTACTTTGAAAAACAGCAAC